>NZ_KV833967.1:19678-59772 GCF_001837725.1 Enterococcus sp. HMSC072F02 | reverse complement strand
ATGATGTTCTCCTCTAATCTTAGTATGTTTTTGTACAAAAAAGAAATTTACACCTAATAGAAAAATTTTTCCATAAAAATACATATTTTAAATATGAAAGTACAATTGGAAATAGATTAAAACGATAAAATAAAATTGTCAAAACGTCAGAGAGGATGGTGGAGAATGAATCAATGTGTAAAAAAGCTGATTGCGTCGATTTTGTTTGTCTTCCCTCTCTTGATGGTGACATCCGTTTTTGCCGATGTAGAGAAAACAAACGAATCAACGCAATCAGAGAATCAAAGTTTTGACAAGACTACTTTTTCAGAAGAATCGATTACTTCTGAAACTACAGAATCTCAAAGTGAGGCTTCTACTAATAAAAGGCAAGAAGAAAATAAGACAAGTGAGACCTCAGAAGTAGCTGAACAAACGTCTGATAGCAGTGAAGCGGCACTGGCAAGAGCTGTTTCATCGGATGGGTACAGCGAAGCTGCCACAACAGAAGAACTGGCGCAGCTTCTCGCAGACGAATCAGTAACTAAGATCCGACTGACTCAGCCTTTGACTTTAGACAGGGAATTAGAGATCAAACGAGATATCGTTATTGATTTTGGTGGATTCGCTCACAATTTCGGCACACACCATATTTATATCAATGAGATACCTCAGTCGATCGAGTTCCAGAATTTTAAAGGAACAGCTGCACATCCAGGTGGATTGACACCAAATATCGATGGAAATGCCATTATCATTGCTTATATGACCGATTTTTGGGGAAGCAGATATCATTTTACGGGAGAAATAAAATTTACCGGGACACTTGATTTGTATGATGGGTCCAAATTAGGACTGATTTACGCTCCTCGTGCAACTGTCACATTAGATGGTGTTTCCGGTGTGTTGGATGTCCAACCAGTGAAGGAAGGACTTAATGCCGCTCCGGGTAAAGCCTATTTTTGTAGAAGCTATCAATTGAATGTGATCAATGGTAGTCAACTTTATGGACCGTATCTAGGGAAATTCTACGGTTTTCTAGATTCAGGAGATGAGACTGGTAGTGGAAAAACAGCGCCAGGAATCCATATCTTAAGCGGTTCAAAGGTCTCTCTTGATTATGATCGGGCAGATGGCGTTATTGATGAAGGAGAGGCAGTCGATACGCTACCTGGTAATGTCATGTTTGAAGTCAGTGGTTCGGGAAGCGAATTTTCGGTAAATACAAAGATCAATATTACCAATGACAACAATCGCGGAATCATCCAAATGAGAGGTTCAGGATCGAAAGTCACTGTATCGAATGGTGGGAAAATCACCATCAATACAGCAACTACGTGCGGATTTCGCTTGCAAGGAGATTCTAGTCAAATCCATGTATCAAGTGGTGGACAAATCTCGGTCAAAATGGCTGGAGATGACGATCAACCCGGGAACAATGGGATGCTTTTTGTAGGAAAAGGCCTTTCTTTGATCGTAGAAGGAGCCGGATCAGTTATCGACATCGATAAGCAGAGTGGGCGTTCCAGCGCAGTTCGTTTTGAGAACGGTACGCAAAAGCTGACAGTAACCAATGGAGGCTCATTGAGGGTAAGAAATGCAGGTGATGGCAAATCTTACGTGAACAGACTCAATCAAGGAAATCAAGCGATCCAATTTTATGACGCTTCTGGTTTTCTAGAAAGTCCAGGTTCAGCTGATTTTACAGTCACTGGAGAAAAATCAAATATCGATATACGCGCAGATTCCGGAGCAACTGTAGATACAACTGGAGATATTGATTTAAATTTTACGGCAGGTGAAAAAACTTATTTAGTCATGGTCGGGAAAACAGGGGAAGATAAGACCGGCATCATCAGTGGGGATGTGTTGAATGTGGACTTAGAATCTCCTACCTATTTTGATTTCCAAAACAAACGGATTGGAAGCGAGACCAATGGCATAGGCGGCTGGGTATTCCAAGGAAATGGAGATTCTTCTTTAAAGATCGCCCATTCAGAAATCGCTTTATGGCGAAAAACAGGCGCAACATTCGATAACTTTGAAAAAGACCCGGATTATTTTTCTGATATGACAGACTTATCGATCAATGGGACCGACTTAGGCAATTTCGTATCAAGCCCTAGTGCAGGTTTAACAAATGAATTTGCTCAGACAGGTGCCGGAATGAAAAATTATAATCGAATCAGTGCCAATAATCAGCTCCCGATGACTGAATCCTTAAGAGTGCCAACGAATGCAGATAAAAAAATCTATGGGCATGTCGTTGTTCCCGAAGGTGTCTAGGCAAAGCCAAGAGATGCTTGGACAGGCGAAGTAGAAGTGACTTTACGTATTACTTACGCAGATACGACGAAATCACCTGTAGAAATTACTGCTCTCACGCAAGGACAAACAGATGAAAATGAAGGGGCAGGATATAACCCATGGGGAGAAGGCGAACAAGGCGGCTTGTTCGAAGTTCAAGTACCCAATGATGAGAGATTAAAAACGGAGGATCAAGTGCAAGTTGTTGCTGCTAAAAAAGTAAGAAGCGGCCAAGAAGTGACAGAACTGGACTCTGCCAAAACGACAGTCGATGTCATTCCTCCTGAGCCTGCTAAATTAAGTACCACATTGATCAATGCAGCTTCTCGCTCAATCACAGGTACAGGCGAAGCAGGATCCTTAGTTTCATTGAAAAAAAATCAAGCTGTTTTGTCAGAAACCACTATTGATGATACAGGTAAATTTGTTCTTTCTATCCCAGAAAATCAGCTTTTTGCAGGAGATATATTAGAAATCGTATTAAACGACCAAGCAGGAGAAGCTGCTGCTAAGGGTGTGCAGAACAAGCCAAGTACCAACGATGAAATCGGGAATCACAATCCAAGTGATACGCCAGTTGTTTATCATGATGCTCCGCCTTTTGCGCCTGCTGCGAAGATTGTAGTAGAAGGTGGTCTCTCATTTCTTGCCCCTTCCAAACTCGATTTTGGACAGATCAAAGCAACTGGGTTGACGCAAGAAGCATTTGGCCAAATGGATGCGCAGGAAAAATTATGGATTTATGACCAACGAGAAACAAAAAGTCCATGGATCTTAACAATAAAACTATCTCAGCCCTTTACAAACGATTCAGGATTTTCTATGCAGGATGTCCTTTATTTCAAGAAAGGCGAAGAGTATCAATTAGTGAATGAAGAAGAACTGGAAATTGTCGAAGGACAAAATTCTACGAATTCGCAAGCAGATTATTCAGAATATTTAAATAACGGTCGGGCGTTTAAACTTGTCTTAACTAAAGAAAATCAGATAGCTGGTGATTACTCAGCAGAGATGACATGGACATTAGCAGATGCGCCGACAGAATAAAGATCAAGGAGGATGATTGATGAATCGAATATGGAATAAAAGTCATCGAAACAACTGCTCTTTACTTCTGATCCTTCTCCTTGGATTCATCCTTTGGCAGACACCTGTCCATGCCTCCGAATTCAATTTTGCGGTAGATTTTGAATTGCCGGCTAATCAGATCAATAAGAACAAAACATATATAAATGTAAGGATGGAGCCTGGAAAAACACAGGAAATCCCCTACACGGTCTTTAACCGAACAGATAAACCAGTAACAGTTGAGACATTGATCCACTCTGCTACGACGAATTCAAACGGTGTGATCGAATATGGAGAATCAAAAAGTAAATTAGATGAAACATTAAGTTATGATATGAAAAACTTAGCAAAAACAGTGGGAGAAATAACTGTTCCTCCTCAAAGTGCGGTCACTGAGACACTTTCACTGAAAGCTCCAGAAAAAGAGCTGGCTGGTGTGGTCGCAGGAGGGATCACGTTTCAAGAAAAAAAAGAGAACGTTTCTAACAAAAGTACAGTTGGTGTCGTCAATCAGTTTTCTCAAGTGAAAGCGATCTTGATTCGAAATAGCGAAAAAGAGTCTTCCCCAGATTTGAAATTAAAAAAAGCTTATGCGGATCAAAGCGATGGAAGAAATGTGATTAAGGTGAATCTTCAAAATCCAAATGCTTCTTATATGTTCAGCTTGACTACATCGGTTGAAATCTACAAAAAAGACTCAAAAGAACCTTACCTTTCAATAAAAAAAGAAAAAATAGATGTAGCACCCAATACAAATTTTGATTTACTTGTCCCATTAGAAGGAAAAAAATTAGCTCCGGGACATTATCAAGCGGTTGTGAAGGGTGCTTGGAAAGAAAAACGCTGGAATCTTCATACTGATTTTGAAATAACTGATGATGCAGCGGACCAATTGAATGAAAAGGATATTGATTTAAAAAATCAGCCAGAAACATTTGACTGGCGATGGCTGATACTTGTTGGAGTCATTCTTATTGGCTTATTTGCTGGATTATTTATTTTAAAAGAAAGAAGGAAAAAGAAATGAAAAAAACAATTGCATTAAGTACCGTTCTAGCTGGAAGTCTATTATTATATACACAAAGTGTTTTTGCTGAGAATAAGAGCTCAGCCACTACAGAAGGAACGATTTCTGTAACAAAACCAGATGCCGCAAATCCTGAAGACGTCGTTCCGGTTCCTCCTGTTGATCCAAATGATCCCGATACGCCGTTTACACCTGACGAACCAAATCAGGGAACATCCGGATTACTGACGATTGACCAAGCTCCAGATCTTGATTTCGGAACAATCAAATTAGGAACAGCAAAAACAGTATATGCTGCATTACAAAGCGGAACGGACAGTACTGGGGCACCCACACAAGTACAGAATTTCGTACAAGTAACGGATAAAAGCGGAAATTATGCCGGTTGGAAACTATCAGTCAAACGAACAGAATTTATTGGAACAACATCTGATACGAATAAACTAACTGGATCAAAGGTGAAATTCAAAAATGCTGTGATTCGAAATAGCGCAACTAATAGCAGTGGAACGCCATCTACCATTTCTGGAACTGGCGCTGAAGGAATCGAGATCCCAGCAGATCAGGCAGTAGATCTAGTAACTGTAGGGGCAAATGAAGGGATTGGCACATGGATTTATTCACTAGGGGAAAATGCGGAACAAGGGAGACAATCAGTGGAATTATTTGTTCCTGTATCCAATTATGCTGTAGACAACTACGTTTCAACATTCACATGGTCGTTAACAGATGCTCCTACAGAAGAGGAAGCGTAAAATCATATCAACGATTTCAGGGAGTGGAGCCGATTCAAGGCCCACTCCCTGAAATCTGCTATGCTTACGTCTCAGCTCTTATTCATCAACTCGAAGCAGTTTTTTGGAAGTCATGGAAACGTTCCTTTGTCTTTTCAAAGATCTTTCGACCAACGAGTAAGGAGTCACCGTTGAAAAATTCTAACACATAATGAGCAGAATCAATTTTCTGCAATTGCGATAAGTTGATACAGTAAGATTTTAAAAGTAAAAAGTAAGCATACTTTTCTAACTCTGTCTTCAATTGTTTTAAAGAAGTATTCACTAATTTATCTTCTGTAGTTGTTTTGACCATAACTTGGTTTTTCAAACCTTTGATACTTTCAATATATAAAATTTCCCGAGGATACAGGACGAGACTTCCACCTTTTTGATCAATAAAGATTTTATCGACATTTACGATCTGCTGTTCTTTCCAATTGATCTGTTCTAGCACTTGACGAATTTGTTCAGATAAATTCCTGTCTTTTCTGATATATCCAATCGGAAGGATTTTCCGATTGATGATCTCTACTGCAAAATTCGTATAAGCGGTGAAAAAAACAATATTACTATGTGCATTTTTTTTACGTATTTGTTCGGCGACATCAATACCTGTGAGTGATTGCTTCAAGTCGATATCGATAAAGAAAACATCGTGATTATCAATAGTGCCCAACTGGATCAACTGATTGATTTGAGAGACAGAAGTGAGCTGCACGATATTCTCGATATGATGATTGACCAATTCTTTGATGATCCATTCGCTGTGAAACTGGTTATCTTCTATGATAAAATACTTTTTCATATGCAGGCTCCTATCAAAAAAATATGTGTACATTTTGAAACAAAACAATGGAGGAATAAGATGGTCGCAACAGTGACACTTTATTTGACCTTTACTTTGATTTTAGATTTAGGTATCTATTTATTCTTTTCGAAACAACTGCTAGTAAAAAACAGCTTTGGTTGTATAGCTTTGATGGTGGTGACACTTTTACTTCCTATCCCTAAAGTGAGTTTTCCTTACCTAGTTGGCTTATTATTGATGTTTCTTTTTTATTTTACTACGAAAAACCTGTTTATCAGCTGTTTGATCAGTAATCTTTTTTTTGCTATCACTGGACTCAGCTTTTTTCTGGTTTTTGATCTGATGGATTATTTAGGAAAGAGACACCTTGGAACAGCAAGTTTTTTTGCACTACTTATCGCATTTATTTTCTATCTATTAGTAAAAAGTATAGACAAACAGACGAGATTTCTCAACTTGCTTTTTACTTATCCAACTGAACACTATTTTGGAGGTATTTGTATTTTATTAAGTTGGGGCGTGATTTACTTGGTATTGGGAAGTGTTCACTTCCGCTCATCTAATTATCTGCTTCTATCTCTTTTGTCGATAGTCATCAGTTTTTTTTCTTTGTTTTTTTCCATTATGTTGATCAGTTTCCAAGTAAAAGAAAGACAACATCAGGAATCGCTTCAACTGTATCAAATAAATGAAGAATATTACCATCATCTAGAGGAATTCAAACATGATTATAAAAGTCTACTGTTTTCATTAAAAATTACTCTTCAAGAAAATAAAAAAGAAACGTTGGAATTTTTAGAAATCTTAGAAGATCATTCTGCAGCTATTTTTGAAAAACCGCAAATACAACAGCTAACAAATATTGTATCCCCAGCTGTCAGGGGTGTCTTTTTAAAATTTCTAGAAAAAGCAGAATCGGAGAAAATCCCGATCCAAGTAGTTATTCCTGTCGAAGTGAAAACAATCCCGATTGATCTGGTTGTTTTTATTCGCTGTTTATCTATTTTTATTTCTAACGCATTCGATCATCGTGTAGCCGGTCAGAGTCCGATTACGATCAATCTGCTGGAAGAAAAAGAGGGATTACGTTTTAGTATAGCGAACAAGGCAAATCCAACGAATTTGACGCTATCGGAGATGGTCAAAAGAGGAAAAACCTCTAAAAAAAATGGCGGGTTAGGTCTATACAGTGCGAAAAAAATGCTGGATGTTTACGAAAATGCAGAACTAAAAATCGATTTTTCAAAGCAGAATCACTGTTTCTTTGTAGAAATGTATCTGGCATCTAGAAAGAGCAAATCAGCCTACTGACTTACTGTCAAAGGATAAGCTTGAGGAAAGTCTACACGGAGATAGAGACAACAACACAGCATATTCAAAAGAAACAGAAGCGTGATGACCGTTGTCACCCTTCTGTTTGTTTTGCTATGTAGTTAAACAAAGTAGTTGACACTTCCGCTACTTAGTATTAGTACGAAAGTATACTTCATGATACTAAGTAGATAAGAAGTGAAAAGCGGAACCCACGATCGTCAAAATGCTAACTGCTTTGCTTACACCAGATAAAGGGAAGAGCAATATCGCTTATTTTAGGCGTGGAGAAGCAAGAAAATCCCTACGATCACAAAAAAAATGCTGACCCAGCAGTTAAGAGAGTTAGAACAAGATGAAAGTATCCATCGAAAAGCCTATAACCAAGTCCCGCCTAAAGTAGAGTACTCGCTCACCGAAGAAGGAAAATCATTAAGAGAGATTCTAGTAGCGTTGTCTGTTTGGGAAGAAGAACGTATCGAAAAACAAAAAGCCTCAAGGGAAGAAGACACGCTACTGCATACACATGGTGGCTACCTAAATTATTGATTTTCTATGACATTTATTTTAAATAAAAGAAAACAGGAGTTTTTTTAAAAGCATCATCTATTTTTTATGTAAAAAAATGGTATGATTAATCAAGTAAGAAATGATTGGAAGAAGGCAAGCAAATGAATAGTATGGAAAAAGTCAACCAGTTTAGAGATGAACGTAATTGGCGACAATTTCATAACGAAAAAGATTTGGCTATCTCTATTTCTTTGGAAGCATCTGAATTGTTAGAACTTTTTCAATGGAAAACGCCGGAAGAAGTAAAAGAAACACAATTAGAACGAATCAAAGAAGAACTGGCAGATGTATTGATCTATTCATACATGATGGCAGACAACCTTCACCTGGATCTAGATGAGATCATTGAAGAAAAATTGATCAAAAATAATTTGAAATATCCTGTAGAAAAAAGCGCAGGTGTACGAAAAAAATACACAGAGTTGTAGAAATGTGTCATTCGGCTGTTGGAAAGAGCAAAAGAAAAACAGTAAAATGAGTCTGGAGGGAGAGAAAATGAAAAAAAAAGGAAAAGCAAAAAGATGGCTAGTCAATATCCTCTTGTTCCTCTTGTTATTAGTAGGACTAGCTTTGATTTTCAATGAACAGATCAAGGATTATCTTGTCAGAGAGACAGGAGATAAATATGCTATAGCGAATGTAACAAAAGAAGATCTGAAAAAGAATAACGATAAAGATGTCAGTTTTGACTTTGATGCGGTAGAACCAATGACGACAGAAGGGGTCATGAGGTCGCAAATGAGAGGAACAGATCTACCAGTGATTGCTAGTATCGCAGTCCCTTCAGTTTCAATCAATTTACCGGTTTTCAAAGGCTTGGATAATACGTCACTACTTTACGGAGCAGGAACATTATCTCCAGATCAAGAAATGGGAAAAGGAAATTATGCCTTAGCAAGCCATCGTGCAACGAACCCTGAATTGTTGTTTACACCGCTGGAAAATTTGGAAATGGGTGCCAAGATCTATTTGACGGATTTAGAAAATGTGTATACATATAAAACATTTTTTAAAGAAAAAGTTGCTCCTACAGATACCCAATTACTGAATGAAGTCGAGGGAAAAGAAATCGTCACACTAATTACTTGTGGCGACATGGATGCAGTCACGCGACTAGTTGTACAAGGCGAACTGGAAAGTGTTACACCGATAAAAGATGCGACAGATGATATGAGAACTGCTTTCAATCTAGAGACAAAAACATTTTAGGATACTGGGACATAAGTCGTTACAGATCAAAAACAGCCAAAGGATATAAATCGATAAGGAAAAACCAATTTGCTGAAAAAAAGAGGAACGCAAAGAGGTGCATCTCTGATTTGGTTGTTTTCTAGATAGACTTGTGTTCCAGTTTTTTTATTTTTTATATGAAAAGGCTTGCATAAATAAAAATTCGATGGTATGATGATTTTGAATAAGAAATGGATTGTTACTGTACGGCAGGCAAAACCAGAATTCAGCTAAGAAACAGTAGGCGAATTCTAGGTTTTTTTATTTTTCTTGAGAGGGCGAAGCAAAATGAAAATTGATAAAATTTTGAATAACAACGTCGTCATTTCGAAAAATGGATTCGGGGAAGAAGTCGTTTGTATGGGAAAAGGACTAGCTTTTCAAAAAAAGATTGGGGACGAGATTTCGCCAGAAGCGGTCCAAAAAGAATTTGTTTTAAGAGATTCTTTTGCTAAAAACCAATTCCAACAGCTGATGGCTGATATTCCGGCAGAGGAGATCGAATGGGTCAAACAAGTAGTTGAACTGGCTGAAGATAAACTAAAAGTTGAATTTTCGCCTAATATTTATCTGACATTGACCGATCATCTTCATTATGCGATCACACGGGCAAAAGAAAATATCCAACTGCCTAATCCATTATTATTTGAAACAAAAAAATTTTATCCGAAAGAATATCAAGCAGCGAAAGAGGCTCTTTTGTTCGTGAAACAAAAGACTGGTGTGGAACTTTCTGAGGATGAAGCCGGTTTTATTGCCTTTCATTTTGTGAATAGCCAACAAGGAAACGAAGACATGCAAGTGACGATGACCGCTACCACAATGGTAAGAGATATACTGAGTATCATCAGTAAATTCTTCGGCATCGTGTTCGATGAAGAATCTTTGAATTATCAGCGTATCATTACTCATCTGCAGTTTTTTGCCCAGCGTTATCTCAAAGGGGAAGGATCTGACGAACAAGATGAATTTCTCTACGCATTAGTTCAAGGAAAGTATCCAAAAGCGTTTCATTGTGTCGAACGGATCAATGAGTATCTTCGACAAACGCAAAAACAGGAAATGGGAATCGCAGAGCAGATTTATTTAACGATCCATATTCAAAGAGTAGTAAGTGAGAAAAAAAGCATCCAATCATAAGGATTGTTACTGTATGGCAGGCAAAACCTGGATTGAAAAAATAGGTTCACGAATGTTTGTGACTGTTTTTTTCAATCTGGGTTTTTATTTTTTAAATAAAAAAAGAAAGAAGGAAAAAACAATGGATAATCAAGCAGTTGGTCGTCGTGTATGGGAAGCGGTAGGAGGGCAAAAGAATGTCAAAAGTTTAGTACATTGTGCTACGCGTTTGCGGTTCAGATTAAAAGATGAATCCTTAGCAGATACGCAAAAGTTAAAAGAAGACCCAGACGTGATCCAAGTCGTCCAAAGTGGCGGTCAGTATCAAGTAGTGATTGGCAGTAATGTAGCAGATGTTTATCAATCGATCGTGGATGAGGAAGGTCTTGCAGTTTCGGAGGATGGAAAAGAAGAGTCCAAAAATATTTTGAATCGTCTAATTGATATCATTTCTAGCATATTTACACCTTTTCTAGGGGCGATGGCAGCCGCCGGGGTATTGAAAGGATTCTTGTCATTGGCAACGGTGATGGGCTGGCTGACAGCTGATAGCGGTACTTATCAAATATTGTTTGCTGCAGCAGATGGTGTCTTTACCTTCTTACCTGTCATGCTTGCTTTTACAGCAGCTAAAAAGTTCAAAGCCAACCAGTTTTTAGCAGTAGCAATTGCTATGGCACTTGTGTATCCAGCTATCACAGCAGTTGCTGGTGCGGGAGAAGCTATCAGTTTCTTTGGGATCCCAGTGATTCTTTCACCATCTGGTTATACTTCTTCTGTCATACCAATCATTCTAGCCGTATGGGTTCAAAGTAAATTAGAGCCATTCGTAAAAAAAGTGATTCCGCAATTTCTGCAAATGATTTTAGTTCCGCTTGTCGTTTTAGTAGTGATGGTTCCATTAACACTTCTTGCTTTAGGACCAATCGGGACGGTTGCCGGTAATGCTTTAGGCGGTCTCTTCAACTCGATTTATGGATTTAGTCCAATCGTAGCAGGTCTAATCATGGGAAGTTTATGGCAAGTATTCGTGATGTTCGGCATGCATTGGGGATTCGTACCGATCATGTTTTTGAATATCGAACAATATGGGTTTGATGTATTGATGCCAATGCTTCTTCCAGCCATCTTGGCACAAGGTGGGGCTGCTTTAGCTGTAGCATTGCGAACAAAAGATACGAAACTTCGAGCATTAGGGATTTCTTCTACAGTGACTTCGTTATTTGGAATCACTGAACCAACTGTGTATGGTGTGACATTACCTTTGAAGAAACCATTCATTGCCGCTTGTATTTCTGGAGGTATTGGTGGAGCTATTATCGGATTTTCCGGAGTAAAAGCTTTCTCCAGCAGTTTGGTCAGCTTATTGACGATTCCGACTTTCATTAGTACGGTGGATGGTGTAGAGTCAAATGCGACAGTAGCAGTAATAGCTACAGGAATTGCTTTTGTTCTTGCATTCGTAGGTACATTGATTTTAGGATTTGACGAACAAACACAAGACAATCAATTAGAAAACAAACATGCGAATGCAGGAGAACCGATTACTTCAGCACGGCATACCTTAAAAAGTCCTTTAACGGGTAAAGTACTGCCATTGAGTGAAGTACCAGACCAAGTTTTTTCTTCTGGCGTGATGGGAAAAGGTATCGCTATTGATCCAGAAGTAGGAGAACTAGTTGCACCTGCAGACGGAGAGATCACGACTATTTTTCCAACTGGACATGCTGTAGGGATCACAACGACTGACGGAGCGGAGATTTTGATTCATATCGGGATGGATACAGTAGAATTAAATGGGAATGGCTTTGAGATCTTAGTCAAACAAGGGGATCTCGTCAAAGCAGGAGATTTATTGATTCGTTTTGACATCGAAGCAATTAGAGCAGCTGGCTATAGCGTAATCACTCCAGTTGTCATTACGAATACTGATGCATTTGCCGATATACTTGAATTAGACCAAAAAGAGATTATTGCAAACGAAGATGTTCTGGCAATTGTAAAATAAGGAGGAAATCAGGATGCAATCACGTTTTTCAGAAAAATTTTTATGGGGTGGAGCAACTGCTGCCAATCAATTAGAAGGGGCTTATGATCGAGACGGAAAAGGGCTATCCGTTGCAGATGCTATGCCTGGAGGTAAGCAGCGCTTTGCGATTATCGGCAGTGAAGAATTTGACTGGACGATTGATCAAGAAAAATATATTTACCCGAATCATCGAGGAATCGATCATTACGATCGTTTCAAAGAAGATCTTGCCTTGTTTGCGGAAATGGGATTCAAATGTTATCGTTTTTCGATTGCCTGGACACGAATTTTTCCAAATGGAGACGAAGGTACTCCTAACGAAGCGGGATTAGAATTTTATGATCAGCTGATTGATGAGTGCTTAAAATATGATATTGAACCTGTGATCACGATTTCTCATTACGAAATGCCTCTTCATTTGGCAAAAGAATACGGTGGCTGGAAAAATCGAAAACTGATCGACTTCTATGAACGATTTGCTCAGACAGTATTAGAGAGATACAGCAGTAAAGTCAAATATTGGATGACTTTCAATGAAATCAATTCGGCCTTTCACTTTCCAGCTTTAAGTCAAGGATTAGTAAAAAGCAATGGAGCAGGAGAGTACCAAAATATTTTCCAAGCATGGCATAATCAATTCGTTGCAAGTAGCAAAGCCGTAAAAATCGGCCACGAATTGCGTTCGGATATCCAAATCGGCTGCATGATTATCTATGCAACAACTTACAGCATCGATGCCAATCCAGTCAATCAGGCAGCAACAATGATCCAAAACCAAGAATTCAATTTTTTCTGCACGGATGTCCAAGTACGTGGAGAATACCCTGCATACACAGCGCGTACCCATAAAAAATATGGAGTCGATCCGGAAAAATTAGAGCAAACGGAAAAAGACTTCCAGTTGCTAAAAGAATATCCAGTGGACTACATCGGATTTAGTTATTATATGTCTACGGCAATCAATGAGACTGATCCACAAGCAGCAACTTCAGAAGGGAACTTGCTGGGAGGAGTAAAAAATCCGTTTCTTGAGGCAAGTGAATGGGGCTGGCAGATCGATCCAGAAGGGCTGAGAATCGCATTGAATGAATTATACAATCGTTACCAGAAACCATTATTCATTGTTGAAAACGGTCTTGGAGCCATTGATCATATGGAAGAGGATGGCACGATTATTGATGATTATCGGATCGATTATTTACGTCGTCATATCGAAGCGATGGCTAATGCAGTAGCAGACGGTGTAGATTTGATGGGCTATACGCCTTGGGGATGTATCGATCTTGTCAGTGCATCAACAGGAGAAATGAGTAAACGTTACGGCTTTATCTATGTGGATCTAGACGATGAAGGAAATGGGACACTGAATCGATCAAAGAAAAAATCTTTTGATTGGTATAAAGAAGTAATTGCCTCAAATGGCGTAAACTTGTAATTAAAGCAGCTGAATGAAAAAGAACACACTTCTCACATGTGATTTGTGTTCTTTTTTTTTTTTTTATGTGCTATTCTTTTAGTAATAGTAAAGCAAAGGGTGACGTTATGAAAAGGACACGTGTACTATACTTGGAAGTCGCAGATAAAATTAAAGAAGATATTTTCTCAGGAAAATATCCAGTCGGTTCGATGTTGCCGACAGAAAGTGAATTAGAAGAACTGTTTCAAGTCAGCAAAATCACTGTCCGAAAGGCAATCGAACTGCTGGCATCAGATGAATATGTCGCAAAGAAAAGTGGTCGTGGGACGACGGTTCTAAGCAATCGTCCTTACAATCGATTATCCAAAGCGGCAAGCTTTACGCAAATCTTGGAGAACTTCCGATATGAAGTCCGGAAAGAAACGCTGGATTTGCAATTGGTCCATATAAAGAAGGAAGATCCTTTGTTTTCCTTTTTCGGTGAGCAAGCTGTTTGTTTTAAGCGCTTATATTATTTGAACAATCAGCCTTATATTTATTTTGTTCATTATCTTCCACAAGAAATGATGCAATTCAGCAGAGAAGAATTTGGCAAAGAATCTTTGTATCGTTTGCTGACGAAAAAAGGATATACTATTGACTCATTTTCTGATGATTTCTCGGCAGTATTTTTAACAGAAGAAGAACAAGGAATTCTGAAAACAGACGCACAGATCGGCATCAAACGGATACGGAAATCGTCTACGCAAATTGGGGAAATGATTGAATATTCGGAGGCGGTCTACCATACGGAGCTGCATCCTTACCATATTGATTATGAAACATAAATAAAAAAAGAGGTTGTGAAAAAGCTGTCCTGCATCAAGTAATAAGAACAGCCAAACAAAAATAGCTTCTCATATTTTTCGTTTGGTTAGGCTTATTACCGCAGATACACGGCTGTTTCTGGATTACCATTTATTCTGGATAAGGGGGTGTGGCACGATTTTCAGAAGGAATCTATGAACCAATCACTGTATTGATTTTAGCTTCGATGGTAACCCCATTCGGCTTGACGATCGCTTATTTCTTAGGGAAAATCATTCGTAAAAATATATTCAATCGTCAAGAAATCGATACATTGAAGACCGCTTTTCCTATGGGGATCTGTCAGATCACAGAGGGATGTTTCCCTATCGTATTGAACGACTTGGAACGCAATGTCATAGCAACGGGAGTCGGTGGGGCAGTAGGTGGCGGATTAAGCATGTTTTGGGGCGCAGATAGCCGTATTCCGGCATCGGGAATGTTTGCAGTCGCTACGATGACCAGACCATGGGCATTCATTGGTGCATTGTTAGCTGGTTCTTTTGTCACAGGAATAACCATTTTATTATTGAAAAAACCAGTAGATCCGAATGCAGAAATCATCCAAGAAGAAAAAGAGGAAGAAGACATATCTTGGGATGATTTGACAATTAGTTAGGAGAGGCAGAATGGATTACAAGAAAAAAGTACAATAGATGTACCTTGAGGCAGGAATGGTATGAAAGAATCAGAGTTAGAAAGAATCGAATATACAGATTTTGGTTTAGGAGCGATCGAAACTGTCCAGAGCATCGGCACCCTCCTTGAAATGACGATGAAGGAAAAATGAGAACCTTTCGTTGTCGAAAAGGTCTGGTATACCTTATGTCGAAGGAAAGGAAACAAAAAAACTTTCCTGTACTATTCCAAAAAGGAAAGAAAGTTATTATACAGTAAAAAAAGAAATTATTCTTCATGCTAGAGATCAGTACACGTTCGAGCCCAATATCAAACACTAGTTCCAGGCAGGCGCAACAGGTGCGGTTATCACTGAATTTTCTTCCAGCAGTGACGATTCAAGTGATATTTTTACAAATCCAGCTATTTATCGTTAACAAAAAGATTTTTAGGAGAAGCTGATGAACAAAAATGATCAAATTTTGATCGTTTAGTTCGTCGGCTTTTTCATTTAGAGAAACATCATTTATCAGTGAAACATAACACGAGAACAAAATGATTTTTTCGTTAATAAAAGAAACAAGTATTTGTTGTTTAAAATAATACACGTTATTGGCATATAGGACGAAATCCCAGTATCTTCTATAAGTAAGTCATTTCATATCGATGAAAACACGTTATTTATTTTTGTTTTATCTATAAAATAGCTGAAAAATGATTTTTTTCTAAATACTATATATAGTGGCGTCTATCCTGTATACCACTAAAAAACTACAAAATCTAGTCTTTTATTTTAAAAAAACACGTGTAGAATGAAGATAGACTTTTGAGTTAGGGAGTGTTTTTTTATGAAACTTACTGTTTTTTGCGGTTCCCGTTTTGGTAATAAAGAAAGTTACAAATTTATTGCGCAAACGTTAGGAAAATACATGGCACAAGAAGAAATCGAACTGGTTTACGGTGGTTCATACTCCGGGATTATGGGAGTGATTAGTAAAACAGTACTGGAAAATAACGGAAAAGTCACAGGTATCTATCCGAATGGGCTTTTTGAAACTGAATTGCCTGGAAAAGATGTTACTACATTCATTCCTACAGAAACGATCGATGAAAGAAAGGTATTATTATTTGAAAAGGGAGATGCTGTCCTCGTTTTCCCTGGAGGTCTAGGTACATTGGAGGAATTCTCACAACTTCTTTCTTGGATAGCAATCGGTCTGACGCCTGACAAGCCAATCGGAATATTGAATATTGGCGGTTATTACAGCGGCTTGCAACAATTATTAGAAACTTTTGCAAAAGAGGATTTTATGGATAAAAAATGGTTGGATCAAGTAATCTTTTCCAACAATCCATTGGAACTGGTCAATGAATTACGAGCAGTATCTATTAAAAATCAGTTATTATTGAAGGAGGCAAAATAATGAGTCAAATATATTTAGCAGGACCATTTTTTTCAGAGGAGCAAATCGATCGAGTAAGTCGTATCGAAAAAGCGTTGGAGGAAAACAAAACAGTCACAAGTTTCTACTCTCCACGTCATCACCAAGAAAGCAATTATGAACTATTCAGCGCTGGATGGGCGCAGGAAGTATACGAAAAAGATATGGAAGAACTGACAAATGCAGAATTTGTTGTTGCTATCCTTGACTTTGAGCATCAAATAATCGATCCAGGAACGGCTTACGAATTAGGTGTGGCAACTATGTTGAAAAAACCGATGATCATTGTACAAGAAGAGACGGTACCTACGAACTTGATGATTACACAAAGTCTTCACACGTATTTAAAATCAGACCAAGCTGTACGCGAATATGATTTTGAAAAATTGCCTGTTGAAACTTACGTAGGCGAGTACTTATAGAAGAGGAAGGGTTGTATGTCAGTGATTTTGATTTCAGGAACGATTGGTGCAGGTAAGAGCAGTTTGACGGCTATGCTTGCAAAAGAGATTGATTCTAAACCATTTTATGAAAATGTCGAAGATAACGAAGTATTGCCGCTTTTTTATTCAAATCCTGAGCAGTACGCATTTTTATTGCAAATCTTCTTTTTGAATAAGCGATTTTTAGCAATGAAAAATGCTTTAGTGAACGATGACAATGTGCTAGACCGCTCCATCTACGAAGATAGTCTGTTGTTCCATCTAAATGCTGATTTAGGTCGGGTAACGGATATCGAAGTACAGCAGTACGATAGCTTATTAGATACGATGCTAAACGAGTTAGATGATGTTGCTCCAAAAAAACGGCCTGATTTGATGGTCCATATCAAAGTTTCTTTGGACACGATGCTAGAACGTATCAAAAAACGCGGGCGTGACTATGAACAGCTAGAAAGCGATGAAACGTTATACACCTATTACGAAACATTGAACACCCGTTATAATCAATGGTATGAAGATTTCGATGTATGTCCTAAAATACAAGTGGATGGGGATACATTCGATTTTGTAGAAAATCCAGAAGATGCAAAAAAGGTGATTCGTCAGATCCAAGAAAAATTAGCTGAATTGGAAGGAAAGCCTGCTGGAAAATATTTTACAGATAATCAGCATGCGAAAGGTCAAGGATTAGGCTAAAAATAAAAAACCAAACGACGGGAAAGAAAAATTACTATGTGATGTAGAATAAGTCTTTCTATCGTTTGGTTATTTTATATTCAAAGATGTGAAATAAATAAAACGTTAATCTTTGATTTGTGAACTGAAATGACCCACTGTTTGTTTTACTGATGAAGCTTGATCAAAGGAAGAAGCTCAGTTTGAAGTTCATAAAAATCAGCCATAGTGAGTTTTGCTTGATTTTGCTTATCTTCTTTTGCTTTTTACATAATTTTTGACAGGATAAGATTCAAACGATTTAAAAGAATCTTTGACTAGTTTGTGGCAATTATCGCATATACTCAAACTTCCTTGATCATTAAATTCTGTATGGATATTTTTGTTGTTATTACATGTACAATAATCAGGACTATCGATCATCCATTTCGTCTCCTTTACAGTCATCTTGCTTCTTTACTATAGCAGAAAAGAAGGGGAGAAACAAAAGAAGATCCAACAGACGGCACTATAGACTGTAGATGTTGCCATCCTCATCCTTCAAACGGTAATTACCGATTTTGGTAAATGTGACTGTTGCTTCTTTTTTATTTTCTTTTCCTGAAATAATATATTCGTCATCTTTGGTAGTGATCTTGATATCTGTCAGCACTGTTTTTTCTTCAGATGATTCAGAAGAATCAGCTCCTTGTGTCTGATACGTGCGTGTCCATTCCATTTTTTTATCTGTAAATGTCAACTGTCCCGCGGATAAATCCATATCTTTACGTACTTTTAGCGTATATACACTGTTGGTGATATCTGCTTTTTCCGCTTTTAAGACAGAAGAATCGGTTGTTTCGTCCGAGGATTGGTCAGAGCCGCCAAACAAATCACAGCCAGTCAATGTCAAAAGTCCCGCAGACAAAATAAATAGTACGATTAATTTCTTCAAAATACTTCCCCCATTTGATAGGATAAAGAAATTATACCATTGGAGAGTAAAACTTCAAACGGATGGAAGAGAAAAAATTCACAAAATACCATTAAATGGAATAAATTTTCAAAAGTCATAAAAAATCCACCACCTTTAGAAAGCGTTTTAAAAGATGTGTTGCAATCTTTTAGAAAAGTGCTATATTAAAAATGAACCGGTTCAATTTTAGAATCTAGGAGATGAAATAATGAAAGTCGTAGACAGACTATCTGAAAAAATGCTACCAATCGTATCTAAGATGAGTAGCCAGCGACACTTGCTGGCCATTCGAGACAGTTTTATCGTTACTATGCCGTTAGTAATGGCTGCTTCTGTCATGGTTTTGCTGAATGCTCTGATTTTTTCAAATGCAACAGTCCAAAGAATACTTGATCTAAGTCCATTGGCTGAACTTGCTTCAATCGTGAATAATGGTACGATGAGTATTTTAGCTATTATCGTGTGTTACAATATCGGCTGGAATTCGGCAACCCACTATATCCAAACAGGCGTGATTGATGATCCATTATTTAGTCCTGTTCATGCAGGAATTCTAAGTACAGCCGTAATGTTTATTTTGATGCCTTTATCAAGTACAGTCACTTTGATGGACGGAAATACAGCAGAAGCTACAGGGGTTTTCTTACAAAGTCTGACTTCTTCGTCTGGCTTAGCAACGGCGATGATTGCTGCTCTTGTCAGTACAGAATTATTTATCAAATTAGCGAAAATGAAGAGTTTTAAAATTAGGATGCCAGAAGGAGTTCCACCGGCAGTAGCTACGTCATTTAATTCTTTAGTACCAGAAATAGTTGTCATTTTATTTTTTTCAGTTGTCGTTTTTACTTTAAACCATACGACTGGTTTGAATGTTCCGCAATTAATTGAATTAGCGATTCAGACACCATTGAAAGCTTTTGTTTTATCCGTCCCAGGCATCTTATTTTTACAGTTTTTCTCTGATTTCTTATGGGTGTTTGGTATGCATGGTTCGAGTATTTTGGCTCCTATACGGCAAGCACCTTTGTTACAGTCTATTCAGGAAAACATGGATGCTTTTTCAGTAGGAAAAGAAATTCCTAATATTATTACGGAGCCCTTTACCAATGCATTTGGATTGATCGGAGGTGGCGGGTGTATTTTACCGTTAGTTATTGCTATCTTGTGGGCTTCTAAACGTCAAGAACAGCGATCGATCGCTAAATTTGGTCTGACTACTTGTTTATTTAATATTACGGAACCAATTATGTTTGGATTACCAGTAGTCATGAATCCAATGTATATGGTTCCTTGCGCTATTATACCATTTATTAACTTGATTATTGCCTACGCAGCCACAAGTCTTGGAATCATCAGTAAAACAGTTGCTGCTGCACCTTGGATCACTCCGCCGGTTATACAATCTTTTATTGCTACAGGAGACGATATACGAGCAGCAGTCTTAACAGTAATACTTATCGTTCTAGATGTATTTTTATTCCTGCCATTTGTGTTAGCCGCTAATAAGGCAAAATTGGCAGAAGGAGGATATTAAGGTGTACGATTACCCGTATCAAAACCCAAAGTTGACCATCCGCCAAAGAGTAGAAGATTTACTTTCGCGGATGAATATTGCTGAAAAAGTAGGACAGGTAAACCAGCATTTGTATGGTTGGGAATGTTATGAAAAAAACGGAGACAAGAACGAATTAACAGAAAAGTTAAAAGAACATGTTAAATGGGGAGGCGGTCTGGGTGCCTTATACGGTCTGTTTCGCTCTGATCCGTGGTCTAAAACAGATTATAAGAATGGGATTCTTGCAAAAGAAAGCTGGAAGGTGGCTAACCTAGTCCAAGAATATGTACTAAAGCATTCGCGATGGAAAATTCCAGTTTTGCTTGTAGAAGAATGTCCACATGGTCATCAAGGTTTGGATGGGATTTCTTATCCAACGAATATCGGCCGTGGAAATACCTTCAATGTAGCGTTATTAGAACAAACTAGCCGATTGATGGCAAAAGAACTGGCTGCTAAAGGTGTTCATTTAGCGCTGGTGTCGACTTTGGATCTGGCAAAAGATCCTCGTTGGGGAAGGACAGAAGAGTGCTTTGGGGAAGATCCGATTCTCTCAGCTCGTTTTTCTGAAGCGGTCGTTCGAGGGTTCCAAGGAGAGATTATTTCAGAAAAAGTTTCTTTTCTTGATCAGACAGTAGAGGAAATCAATAAGAAGAAGGATCAGATCGGTGTTGTGTTAAAGCACTGTACCGCACAAGGAGAAGCTTTAGGCGGTCATAATTCAGGCACAGTGACGATTGGACGCAGAGAGTTCTCCGATATTTACGAGCCATTATTGAAGAGCACAAGAAATGCAGTAGGTGTCATGGCTGCTTATAATGATATCGACGGGGTACCTTGTCATATCAATCGAGCGCTTTTTGAGCAAACATTAAGAAAAGAGATCGGTTATCAAGGGATCGTTATGGCAGACGGTGTTGCTTTGGATCGTTTATCCGATGTTTTTACAGATAAAAAGACTGCTGCAGCATATGCATTAGCGGCAGGAATCGATCTCAGTTTGTGGGACGAGACCTATACCAAGATTGCAGAAGCCATTGATGATCAAGTCGTAGATGAAAAGCTACTAGATCAAGCAGTTCGCCGAGTTTTATCTGTCAAATTTTTATTAGGTTTGTTTGAACAACCATTTGCAAACGATCCAAAGGAGTATTGGGATCATCTCATGGAGGAATCAGAGCACTTAAATTTAGAGACAGCAAAAGAAAGTATCACTTTACTAAAAAATGACGGTATATTGCCGTTGGATCAACAAGTAAAAAACATTGCTGTTATAGGACCAAATGCTCACGATGTTTACCACTTGTTGGGAGACTACTCTGCACCACAAACAGAAGACCGTTTGAAAAAAACGATAGTACAAGAGATAAAAACAGAGTTTCCCCAATCAACGGTTTCTTATGCACAAGGATGTGAAGTAAGAAATCAGGAGGATCAGGAAGAAAAATTATTAGAAGCGGTGACCCTTGCTCAAAACTCAGATGTGATCATTGCAGTTCTAGGTGGATCAAGTGCGCGGAACTTTGATATGGAATTTCTTCGTAACGGGGCAGTTTCATCGAAAGGGATCAACATGGATTCTGGAGAAAATGTAGATGTTGCTTCTCTTTCTTTAGGTGGATACCAACAACAACTGATTGAACAATTGTATCAACTAGGCAAGCCAATCATCACGATACTTGTGCAAGGAAGACCCTACGATTTGATGAAAATCGAGTCATTTACGAATGCCATTGCAACAGCATGGTTTCCTGGACAGGAGGGTGGAAAAGCCATTGCGCAGATGATTTCTGGAAGAAATAACCCAAGCGGACGATTGAGTTTGTCTTATCCTAGAAATAGTCAGCAACTACCTGTTTATTACTATCAGCGTGCTGCTTCTAAACAAGAGAATTATTATGATTTAAGCGGCAGTCCATTTTATCCTTTTGGACATGGTCTAAGCTATACAACATTTGAATACAGTCAGATGGAAGTCAAAACGGATATTGACAAAGTAATAATATCAATTAAAGTTAAAAATACAGGAAGTGTTTCAGGTAAAACAAGTACTCTTGTCTATGTCCGATTAATTGACGGCGCTGTCATCCAAAGAACGAAATTATTGAAAGCTTTTCGTAAAGATGACTTGCAGTCTCAAGAGGAAAGACTGCTTGTTTTTGAACTCACTTCTGAAGACTTTAGTTATATGGACATTGATGACAAGCGGCATTATGCAAAGAAAGCGGTCATCACGGTCGAACAACAAGAAAAAGAAATCAAATGTAACTGGCAGGAGTGAAAATGTATGGCATCGATCCGTGACGTGGCTAAGATGGCTGGTGTTTCAGTGGGAACAGTTTCCCGCTATTTAAACGGTCAGCAGCTGAAGGAAAAGAATATGGAAAAAATAGCAGAAGCGATTTCAGCGTTGGACTATAAAGAAAACATCATTGCTAAAGGATTGAAGAATAATCGAAGTTTCTCTATTGGACTTTTGATAAACGGGATATCTAGCCGTTTTGGTTCGGAGGTTGTTTCAGGGATCGAAAGAGTAGCTGAAGAAAATGGGTATAGCTTATTATTAAGCGGGTTTGCCGATCAGCCAGAAAAAATCGATCAAAAAATCGAATACCTAATGAAGCATGCAATCGATGGGTTGATTGTCTTCTTATCAGAAGAAGAGTGGTCTGGATTTGAAATGCTCACAAAAATGAGTATCCCAGTTGTCGCATTGAATTGTCCGGATGGGCCAGCAGGTATTGATACAATAGTAGTGAATGATCGAGAAAGTGTAGCAAGAGTGATTGCTCATCATGGCGAACAAGGACATAAAACAATAGGATTTATTGCTGCCGCTCAAACAGATTACGTAGCAAGAGAACGTTTAGCTGGAGCCAAAGAAGCGGTACAAAAGGATCCGTCTATCCATTTAGAGATCTTTACAGGAGACTATTCTAGAAAAAGCGGCTATTACGGGGCAAAAGCATTATTAGAAAAAAGGGCAACTGCTATTTTTGTCAGCAATTACAATATGTCGATTGGTGCCATCGAATGTTTTAATCAAGAAGGTGTCAGAATCGGGAAGGATATTGCGTTCAGTCACTATGATTATTTAGATAAAAACGATCTGAGTATCCTTCCGAAAATCACGATCACGCCACCAACAGATAAAATCGGGGAACGAGCAGCAGAACAGCTGTTGAAACGAATCAAAAAAGAAGAAGAAGAAAATGAAAAAGTGATTGTGATGGAAAATATCATACATGGAATCAACTAAAAAAAAAAAGAGGTGCTTTGATGAAAAGATATCAATTTCCAGAAAATTTTTGGTGGGGCTCTGCAGCAAGTGGTCCACAAACAGAAGGAAGAATTTCAGGCGATGGAAAAGGAGAGAACATTTTTGATTATTGGTACAAAAACGAACCGCAAAAGTTCTTTGATCAAGTAGGACCTGAAAAAACCTCGCAAGTTTATACGAAGTATCAAGAGGATGTACAGTTGATGAAACAGACTGGGCATAATTCATTTCGAACCTCTATCCAATGGAGCCGTTTGATACCTGATGAATCTGGAACAATCAACGAAGAAGCCGTTCGTTTCTATCATCGCTATTTTGATGAGTTGATTGAAAACGGTATCGAACCCTTTGTTAATCTGTATCATTTCGATATGCCGATGTATCTGCAAGAAAAAGGCGGATGGTTGAACCGAGAAACGGTTGAAGCCTATGAAAAATACGCAAAAAGTTGTTTTCAATTGTTTGGCTCGAAAGTAAAAAAATGGTTTACCCATAATGAACCAATCGTTCCAGTCGAGGCAGGCTATTTGTATCGATGGCATTATCCGGAAGAATCAGATATGAAAAAAGCAATCCAAGTTGGTTATCATGAAGCGTTGGCTTCAGCATTAGCCATCAAAGCTTACCATGAAATGGACCAAAGCGGTGTTATCGGAATCATCTTGAATTTGACACCGAGTTATCCAAGAGACGAATCAAATCCCGAAGATATTAAAGCAGCACGAATAGCAGATGCGTTCTTCAATCGTTCATTCCTTGATCCAGCTGTAAAAGGCGAGTTTCCAAGTGAATTGATCGAAAGAATAAAAGAACTCGATCTAATGCCGGAGATCCATCCAGATGATTTGGCGATCATTAAAGAAAACACAGTAGATCTTTTGGGAATTAATTATTACCAGCCACGCCGAATAAAAGCAAAAGAAACACCAATCGATACTAAAAACGGTCCTATGCCTGAGGATTACTTCGACAATTATGAAATGCCTGGTCGTAAAATGAATCCTTATCGCGGATGGGAGATCTATGAAAAAGGAATCTATGATATTTTGATCAATGTACGAGATCATTATGGGAATATCGACTGTTTTATTTCTGAAAACGGCATGGGTGTAGAAAATGAAGCACGATTTATCAAGGAAGATGGTATGATCCACGATGATTATCGGATCGAATTTGTTCAATCTCATCTGAAATATGTCCATCAAGCCATTCAAGAAGGTGCCAATTGTTTAGGTTATCATATGTGGACATGCATGGATAACTGGTCGTGGACCAATGCCTATAAGAATCGTTACGGTTTTATTTCAGTAGATTTAGCACAAGATGGAAAAAGAACGATTAAGAAATCGGGTCATTGGTTCAAAGATGTATCAGACAGAAATGGATTTGAAGCTTAAAGAATAGCCAAGAGAGAATGTATGAAAATTCCCGTTCTTACCGCTTCAGGAAAAAGAAGTTCAATTATTTACGATCTTTTTCAACTTTTTTGTCTTTCTATTTCATTTTTTGTATATAATAGAATAGTCAAAATTAAATAGGAGTGGAGGAAGGCATGAGGAAAAAAAGACCGTTTCTTCTCTTTTGGTTATTCGGTTTTTTCTTACTGCTTATTTTATCCGCAGCATTTTCAGGAAAAATGACAGCAGATCTTGCTCAGAAAGAAACAGAAAAAATCGTAGCAAGCAAAGAATCAGTAGATAATTTCAAAAAAGAATTCTCAACTTATTGGTGGGAGGAATATAAATTAACTGCCAATTACGAAAAAGGTGAATTGGACATCTATTTGCCAAAAGGAAAAGAAGAAAATCAATTTATCAATATCGATGACGTACTTAGTGCGATTTCTCTCAGACAATATCAATTCAAAGACAAACATTTGGCCGTTTTGCTTTTGACTCATGATGGCGACAAGGTAGCTCGTTTGAAAAATGGAAAAGTGGTCACAGCTTATTCTGAAAAAGTGGACAAAAAAGTGGTGGCCGATCGACTAGCGGAATGGAAAAAAACCAATGAACAAGTCAAGAAAACAACTGCTTCTTCTCAAAAAAACGAGTCGACAGAACCAAGCCCTTCAGATTCTGGCAGTGGACAAACGATAACGGGAAATGAAGAAAATCAAGCCTCAATCATTACGAATGAGTCATCAGAAGGACAATATCAAACCTATGGACAATGAAAAACAGAGGTTGTGAAAAAGCTGTCCTGCATCAAGAAATAAGGAGCTGCGACAAGAATTTTGTCTCAGCCTCTTTTTTTTTGTACGAATACCGAGAAACTACTTTTGAATACCGTGGAGTGAAGCGGTCACCACAAGACTTTTATCTCTTCATTCGTTTAATCGCTTACATCACAGCGGTTTTATGCTGTGAAAAATGAACGGAATAATCTTTAGAAAGAATAAAAAAATCTTAAGATAACAATTTTTTTTAGGAAATTTTCATTTTTCAGGAGCAAAATAAGAAAAAATGTGAATAGAGAGAAGTGATATACGTGACACAACTTAAAAAATTGTGCCAAAATCGTTTAGCAATCGTTTTGACAGCTGTTTTCTTTTTTTGGCTGAAGACGATCATTGCTTACTATGCAGATTTTTCATTAGGTGTGGAAGGTACGATCCAGTACTTTATCTTGTGGATCAACCCGATTGCGACTACCTTATTGTTTTTTGGCCTTTCTTTGTATATTAAAAAGCCAAAGCCAGCGTTAGCCATTCTTTTGATCATTGATATTTTAAATACGCTTTTGTTGTACTTGAATATTATTTTTTATCGAGAATTCACAGATTTCATTACAGTCAAATCTGTATTAGGCTTTTCGAAAGTGTCGCAAGGGTTGTCAGGAAGCTCCTTTTCTTTGATGAAACCCCATGATGTCATCTACTGGTTGGATATCGCTGTGTTCATTGGGCTACTGGTTTGGTTGAAGGTCAAGAAAATACCTATCAAAAGCAACCCTGTCAGCAAACCGATGGCTATCGCGGTTACCTGTCTTTCAGGATTGATTTTTTCAGGAAATCTAGCGTTGAGCGAAGCCAACCGTCCACAATTACTGCAGCGGACATTTGACCGTTCCTATATTGTCAAATATCTAGGAATCGATGCGTACACTATTTATGACGGGATCAAAACAGGAATGACCAGCAGTGTTCGCGCGCATGCAAGCAGTAATGGAATTGATGAAGTTTTAGACTATACAAAGAAACATTATGCAGAGCCAAATCCTGAAACATTTGGGCTCGCTAAAGGAAAAAATGTGATTGTCCTTCATTTAGAAAGTTTTCAACAGTTTTTGATCAATATGAAGGTAGACGGACAAGAAGTCACGCCGTTTTTAAATAGTATTTTCCAGAATCAAGCAACGATCAGCTTTGACAATTTCTTTCATGAAGTAGGACAGGGAAAGACAAGTGATGCTGAAAACATGTTGGAAACTGGCACATTTGGTTTACCTCAAGGCTCATTATTCACAGAACTTGGGTCAGATAATGTCTTTCAAGCAGCACCAGCGATCCTTGGACAAACAGAAGGCTATACAAGTGCTGTTTTCCATGGGAATGTAGCTAGTTTCTGGAATAGAGATCATGTATATAAAAATTTAGGGTATGACAATTTCTTTGATCGATCTTATTTTGATGAATCCGACGAAACGTTAGGTTATGGGATATTAGATAAAGATTTATTCAGAGAATCTGCTCAATATCTTGAACATCTACAACAGCCGTTTTACACGAAATTTCTTTCCGTAACCAACCACACGCCTTATTATACGGATGACAAGAATTTCGACTTTCCATCTTTGAATACTGGCAATAGCACAGTAGATAATTATGTTCGAACGGCCCATTATCTGGATCAATCATTGGAACAATTTTTTACGTATTTGAAAAAATCTGGTATTTACCAAAATTCAATCTTTGTGATTTACGGAGATCATTTTGGGATCTCGAATACAGATAATAAAGATTTAGCAAGTGCTCTTGGTAAAGATCCAGATACATGGGATGAATTTGACAACGCACAGATGCAACGAGTGCCATTGATGATCCATATGCCTGGTTACACTAAAGGGACAGTCAATCATGAATACGGTGGAGAAATCGATGTTTTGCCGACATTACTACATCTATTGGGAATCGATGATAAAGATTATCTTCATTTTGGTACAGACTTATTATCTTCTCAGCACGATCAAGTAGTTGCTTTTCGAAATGGGAACTTCGTGACACCCAAATATACCGTCTTAGGAGGAAAAGCTTACAATAATCAGACAGGAGAAATCATCGATACGAAAGCAGCAGGAATCGACGAGGAAATCTCCAAAGATCAGGAAAAAGTCAAGACTGCGTTAAGTCTTTCAGATAAGCTGAATCAGGAAAATCTCTTGCGGTTTTATGTGCCAAACGGATTTGAGACGATTGATCCGAAAAAATATGATTATAAAAACGAAGCGGAACGTAATGAAGCAATCGAAAAGCAAAAAGGTGAACATTCGACCAGTGTCTTTTCAAAAAACGGCAATAAAACAACGACTAACCTATATCCAGTAACAGGAACCAATGCGGAGCAGCAAAAAAATAATCAATAAACAATCAAACCAACCTTCAGGGATTAGACAGCAGTCTCATGCTTGAAGGTTGGTATTTTTTATGAGAAAAACATTTTTTTATTTTTTTCGTGTATTTTTTATTTTTAACGTATCTATTTATTGAATGCGGAAAATTTAAATTGAAATAATCATTCCTCTTATTGGCAAGCATTCTGGAAAAGCCAAGGGTTAATTTCAATTAAAAAAGGAGAACTATTATGTATGATGGAGAATTGATCAAGAAGCTTCGAGTCAACAAAAAGCTGACGCAGTCCCAATTAGCGGAAGGAATCTGTTCTAAAACTTCGCTAGTCGGGATCGAGACGAATTCAGTGAAAAAAGTATCGTTTGGAACATTGAAATCATTTTTAGAGCGAATGAACATGACACTTGCCGAATATGAATGGATACGAAATCAGCTTGATGAGCCAAAAAAATTAAAGAAAAAAAGACGAATGCTAGATCGGATTCAAGAAGACAGCTTTGATCCTTACAAAGAAATTGCTAATAACCGCAGGCACTATAAGAAAACAGAAGATCTGTACTATTTGGTTTTGAATCTGCACATGTCCAAAAAAACAGAAGTATCTGAGACGGAATTCGAATTTTTGCGTTATGAATGTCGTATCATTGAAGAATATTTGATCAAGTACCAGAGTATGGTCAATTTGAAGTATCTATTCTAGCTGATTTTCCTTGGATATTCAGTGATCGGTTTATTGAGAATAATTATTTGAAAATCAAAAAAAGAATGCGACGGATCGCGCAACTGAATAATCACGAGCAGTATCTTTTTACTTTTTTGACGAATCTGACTTTGTTTTATATAGAAAATGGTCGCTTAAAAAAGGCACGTAGCGTGAATGAAGATATGAAACGGAGTTTAGCGCATAAAGAAAGAAGTACAGTGATTTATGAAACATTGATGGCGGACTATTACCAACGACTGATTTCCGCTGCTTTAGGGGAAGAAAAATCGGAAGACTACCAAGAGTTTTTCACAGTGATCGAATATACATTAGGGAAGAATCAAAGGAATTCTTTAGAGAAAAAACTGCTGGCCATTGCTAAATCCAGCAGTTAGACCAACAGTTTAGGATTTGTATCACTTCGCCGCTTTTTCAGCCGGTTTGTTTGTATCGAATGGTGGGAAAAAGCGGGCGATCTCTTTTGTTGCAGCATCACGGGAATCAGAAGCATGGATGATGTTTTCAGTCCCCGGCAGTGCATAATCTCCTCGGATCGTACCTGGAACGGCATCAGCCGCTTTTGTTGCTCCGACCATCTTACGGACGATATCGATCACTTCCTCGCCGACCAGCACAAGATAAACGACCGGACCAGAAGTCATGTAATCGATCAGTTCATCAAAAAAACTGCGTTCAGTCAAGTGCTGATAATGCTCTTTTGCTAGTTCAGGTGTCATCGTTGCAAATTTCATTTCAGCAATGGCCAGTCCCTTTGCTTCAAAACGTTGGATGATGCTTCCGACCAAATGGCGTCTTACGCCGTCTGGCTTGATAATAACAAGTGTTCGTTCCATAACAGCACCTCGTTTCCTACTATAATTCTATTATAGCGGGAGGTGGAAAATGAGACAAATAAAACTGCGTGAGACGGAAATATAACGCGTGTATTTTAAAAAAGTATGAAAAACATGGAAAATTGATTTGACATCCTCTTTTTTAGTTGTTATATTAACGAAGGAAAACCGAATAGGATTTGTTAGGTGAGGCTCCTATACAAACATAGGCTACTGCCCAAAAACGTCGAGAGACGCCAATGGGTAGAACAGGAATTGTCGAGATAAGGCTTTTCATAAGGTAGCTAAAAGCAGATATCTGCTTTTTACGTTGTACAGTGTCAAAACTCAACGATGAGATCTGAGAAGCTTTTTTGATTTGCTTTTTCAAACCTTTCGCTGAGTATTTGGCGAGAGGTTTTTTTGTTGCCGCAAATCCCATCGGTGAAAAAACAAAAAGGGAGGTGAGCGAGTTGGGAAAATAACAATTCGAAAAATGATTGGAAGTCATGAATTAAAATTACTTAGTAAAGGAGATGAGAACAAATGGATGACAGTCATTCGAAAAACAAGGATTTAGAGGAAAGGCCAGGGCTATTATCTATCTGTTCTCAGCCCCTTTCAGCATTTTCTCTATCGATCCGATAAATAGCAAAAGACCAGAAACAGCGAAAACAGCTGTCTTTTGGACACAAAGGAGAGATTGAGATGGAAAAAAAGAAAGATACACAAAAAATCTATGCAGCTTTTGCTGGAAAAACGAAGCAAGAATTATTTGAATTGTTCCATGCATCAGCAAATGGATTGTCAGAAGAACAAATCGAGCGTTCAAGAGAAACTTATGGTGAAAATGCGATTTCATATGGCAAAAAAACACCATTCATTATAGAAATATTGAAAGCATACATCACACCCTTTACATTAGTGTTGATTGCATTAGGAATTATTTCATTCATTACGGAATACGTATTAGCCGCCCCAGGAGATAAAGATCTCTTCGGTGTAGCCATTATCTTCACTATGGTTATTGTCAGTGGGACGATGACGTTGATCCAGTCTGTGCGTTCTAATCAAGCAGCTGAAAAACTGAAATCACTTGTGAAAGTAACGGCAGCTGTCAAACGAAATGGCGAGTATACTGAGATTCCTATGGAAGAAATTGTCTGCGGAGATCTTGTGCGGCTTTCAGCAGGAGATATGATACCAGCGGATATGCGTTTATTGTCCGCAAAGGATCTATTCATTTCCCAAGCAGCACTGACAGGGGAAAGCTATCCAGTAGAAAAGCATGCGAAAGTATGTGAAGACGATCAGCAAAGCGAAACAAGTTATGAAAATCTTGTCTTTATGGGAAGCAATGTCATCAGTGGAAGCGCGGAAGGAATCATTGTTTCTGTCGGAAATGACACACTATTTGGGCATGTAGCAGAAACGCTATCTGAAAAACCCATCCAATCAAGTTTTGAATTAGGCATCCACAAAACATCCATGCTGCTGATCAAATTTATGTCATTGATGGCTCCAGCAGTTATCGTTATCAATGGGCTTACAAAAGGAGATTGGTTAGAAGCTTTTCTTTTTGGATTATCTGTAGCAGTTGGTTTAACGCCTGAAATGCTTCCAATGATCGTTACGACGAATTTGGTCAAAGGAGCAAGTGTGATGGCCAAAAAAGGAACAGTCATCAAAAATTTAAATGCTATCCAGAATTTTGGTGCGATCGATGTGTTATGTACGGATAAAACGGGAACATTGACACAAGACAAAATCATTCTTGAATATCATATGGATTGTGAAGGAAATGAAGATGATCGTGTTTTGCGCCATGCTTATCTAAACAGCTACTATCAAACAGGGCTGAAAAATTTGTTAGATGTGGCTATCATTGATGAAGCAGCAGAAACTTTAGATACAGATACGATCAATTATCAAAAAGTAGATGAAATTCCTTTTGATTTTGAACGTCGCCGTATGAGTGTTGTGGTCGCTGATCCAGCTGGCAAAACACAGATGATCACAAAAGGCGCGATTGAAGAAATGTTGAACATTTCTAAATTTATTGATCTTGGTGGTATTGTCGCACCATTAACAAAAGAACGAAAAGAAGCGGTGCTTGCAAAAGTACAATCACTTAATGAAGACGGCTTGCGAGTGATTGGTGTCGCACAAAAGACCAATCCAAGCGTTGTTGGAGAATTTTCAGTCAAAGATGAGTCAGACATGGTTCTGATTGGTTATCTTGCTTTCCTTGATCCACCAAAAGAAACAACAAAACAAGCGTTGAAAGCTTTAAAAGAACATGGTGTAGCTGTAAAAGTTCTGACTGGGGACAATGAATTAGTCACACGGTCTGTGTGCCGTCAAGTAGACCTAGAAATCAATGAATTGATTACTGGTGAGAAAATCTCGGAAATGAATGATCATGAATTAGCGCAAGTAGCTGAAGACCATGAAGTATTCGTAAAATTGAATCCTCAGCAAAAAGCACGATTGACGACAGCTTTACGTAAAAATGGTCATACTGTCGGATTTTTAGGAGATGGTATCAATGATGCTCCAGCAATGAAAGTGGCTGATATCGGTATTTCCGTGGATACAGCTGTGGATATCGCAAAAGAATCAGCAGACGTGATCCTTTTAGAAAAAGATTTGACGATTTTGGAAAGAGGCCTTCTTTCTGGACGAGAAACTTTTGGAAACATCATGAAATATATCAAGGCTACAGCAAGTTCTAATTTTGGCAATATGTTTTCCGTACTGATTGCCAGTACGTTCTTACCATTTTTACCAATGTTGCCTTTGCAACTTCTATTTTTGAATCTGATCTATGACGTTTCTTGCATTTCCTTACCATGGGATCGGATGGATAAAGAATATTTGGATGAGCCAAAGAAATGGAATGCATCTAGTATTGGAAAATTCATGGTTTATTTTGGTCCAACAAGTTCGATTTTTGATATCACTACTTACTTGTTGATGTATTTTGTTATTTGTCCTGCTGTAGTTGGTGGAAGTTTCCATACATTGGATAGCTCACAACAAGTGATTTTTATCGCATTATTCCATGCAGGATGGTTCGTCGAATCCCTGTGGACACAAACATTAGTGCTCCATGCATTGCGTACACCGAAAATACCATTTATCCAAAGCAATGCAACATTTGCCATGCTGGTTATCACTACATTAGGAATCATTGTCGGTTCAGTCCTTCCATTCACAGGATTTGGTGCTGAGTTAGGCTTGATGCCGCTCCCTGGCAATTACTGGTTATGGCTGCTTGTAACAGTCGTCGCTTATCTGGCGCTTGTGACAGCTGTGAAGAAAATCTATATCCGTCGATTCCAAGAACTCTTATAAGTGATGCGGCTGGGCTCTATGCTTCTGTTCATTTTGGATCAATCATGCTAAACTAGGTGTATTGTTTTGGAAAGGATTAATGTATAGATGAAAGGTGCAATATTTGATTTAGATGGTTTGTTAGTGGATACGGAAAGAACGTATCGGGATGGTTGGCTTTGGGGATTCCAGCAATTTGATATTCATATCCCGAAAGAAATCGTTGACGCTTGGGGCGGAAAAAACTGGAAACAAAGTTTTGATATTTTAGTGCAGGTAGCAGGCAGTCCTGAAAAAGTGCAGGAAGTCCGAGCAAAGCGTGAAGAATATTTTTATCAACAGCTGACAAGTGGAGCTATCCAATTGAAACCCTACGCAAAAGAAATATTGACAGACTTAAAAGAACGTCATATGAAACTAGGGATTGCTACAACAACTGTTACGAAAAGAGCAACAGATATCTTGGATCACTTTCAATTAGCCGATTACTTTGATACGTTTACGTTCGGAGATGAAGTATCGGAGAACAAGCCTTCACCGGTCCCTTATCTGACAGCTTTGGAACGAACAGGATTAGAAGCTCCTTCAGCTTTTGCAGTGGAAGATTCTTTAGTAGGAGCGACAGCCGCTTCACGTGCTGGACTAGGCGTTGTTTTGATACCCGATTCCAGTTTTGTTCGAAATTATAGCGTCGAAGAGAAGGAAAAATTGAACCTTCTTGCGGAAGGGAAAGATCTTCGAACTGTTATTGAAATGTTAGATAAAAAAACAGAAAAATAAATATAGAAAAAATAATTTGAATTTCATGCTTGACTTTTCAGTTTTCCTCCTGTAGATTATTCCCAACAACAAAATATTGATTTCGTTGAGAAGGAAAGTAAGTTTGGAAACTTTGCAGAGAGGCTCTGGCTGGTGTGAAGAGTCAAGTAAGAAAAGCTGAAAATGGCCTTGGAGAATAATTTGTCGATAAGTAGGCAAATTCGGAAATGTTCGACCGTTAAAACGAACGCCAATCTCTCTTTTTGAGATGTTGGGCTTGAGGGAAGAAAACTTCCGAAAAAAGGTGGTACCACGATACGTCGTCCTTTTACTGACATAGTTTATGTTAGTAAAAGGATTTTTTTTTTGAATATTATTTGCATTGAAATGGTAAGTACGATAGAAGAACCTTTGACAGAGAGCTTCGGTAGCTGAGAAGAAGCAAGGAACGACTATTGGAAAATGGCCATCGAGCAATTCATCCCGAGCATAGATGTAAGGCGGTGACGGCTGCGACCGATATCTTGCTAGAGTATGATGGTACTTGAAGAGGAGTTGTGTGTGAACACAGCTTGAACATGAGGTGGTAACACGCAAAAAGGCGTCCTCAAGAAAATGACTATTTTCATTTTCTTGAGGATGCTTTTTTTATAGACAAGGAGGAATGTTAATGATTGAATTGCGAGATGTTTCTGTATGTTTCAAACAAAAAGAAAAAGAGATACAGGCAGTAGATTCTGTAGATTTAACGATTGAAAAAGGGGATGTTTATGGGATCGTCGGTTACTCAGGTGCAGGAAAGAGTACGTTAGTCCGCGTGATGAATTTGTTGCAGAAACCAACAGCAGGAGAAGTCATCGTCAACCAGACGAATTTAAGCCAGCTCTCTCCAAAAGAATTGCGAAAAGAAAGAAAGGCCATCGGTATGATCTTTCAGCATTTCAATCTAATGGAAAGTCGAACGATTTTTGACAACGTAGATTTTTCTCTAAAGTATTCTGGAAAATCAAAACAGGAACGTCGTCAAAAAGTGAATGAACTACTGGAACTTGTCGGTCTGGAAGAAAAAGCATCTGCGTATCCTAAACAACTGTCGGGGGGACAAAAACAACGAGTGGCAATCGCACGAGCTCTGGCAAATGAACCTAAAGTGTTGTTATGCGATGAAGCAACTAGTGCACTTGATCCGAAAACGACCCTTCAGATCCTTGCGCTGTTAAAAAAACTAAATCGTCAACTAGGTCTAACGATCGTCCTGATTACTCACGAGATGCAAGTTGTCAAAGAAATCTGCAACAAGGTGGCGGTTATGGAAGCTGGGAAAATCATTGAAAAAGGCAGCAGCATCCAGATTTTCAGTCATCCTGAAGAAGAATTGACTAAAGATTTTATTCGGACAGCGACACACCTTGACCAAGCATTGGAAACAATCAGTGCCCATGCTGCTTTTGCCGATCAGATTGCAAATAAATGGTTGGTGGAATTAAGTTATATCGGCAACCAGACGAACGAACCTCTAATCGCTCATCTTTACAGCAAGTACCAAGTAACAGCGAATATCTTATACGGTAATGTAGAGCTATTACAAGAAACACCCTTAGGAAGTTTGATCGTTACTTTAGCTGGAGAAACCAAACAGCGGCAAAAAGCATTGGATTATTTGATCAAATCTGGTGTAAAAGTAACTATTTTACAAAAAAACGAATTAGATAACCGTATCAAAGTCATAGAAGGAGGAAGCTAAAATGACTGAATTTTTTAAAACATATTTGCCGAATGTCTATTTGATTCCGGATGAATTCATCGAAGCGACAAAGCAAACACTATATATGTCTTTTTGGACGGCATTCATTGGTGGGATTATCGGAATCATCCTAGGTGTGACGTTAGTAGTGACGCGTCCAAATGGATTACTAGCTAACAGGCTGCTGTTCGAAATACTTGATAAGTTGATCAATATCATTCGTTCCATCCCTTTTATTATCTTGCTTTCCCTTTTAGCTTTGACTACTCGTTTCTTAGTTGGAACGACGATCGGTGCCAAAGCAGCTTTAGTCCCTTTGATTTTTGGTGTTGTCCCGTTTTTTGCCCGTCAAATCGAGAATGCACTGCTAGAAGTTGATCCTGGGGTGATCGAAGCAGCAGAAGCGATGGGCACGAGCCCAATCGGCATCATTTTACGTGTTTATTTGTTAGATGGGTTACCCGGTATCATTCGGGTCTCAGCGTTGACGATTATCAATGTGATCGGACTGACTACCATGGCCGGAGCAGTAGGTGCCGGCGGATTAGGGAATCTTGCTATATCGAGAGGATATAATCGATTCCAAACAGATGTAACGATTGTCGCTACATTATTGATTCTGGTCTTAGTTTTTTTGAGTCAATTTATCAGTAATCAACTGATTAAAAAAATCACACATTGAAAGTGGAGGAGAAAAAATGAAAAAAATTATTCGTTTTGCAGTCATTACATTTGTAGCAATTATTTGGTTGGTAGGGTGCAGCCAAGGAAAAGTAGCTACAACTGACAAAAAAGAAACGACCGTAAAACTAGGGATCATTGGGGAAGATACAGATGTATGGGACGATGTGAAAGAGCGTTTGAAAAAGGAAAACATCCATTTGGAATATGTGAAATTTACAGATTACAATCAGCCAAATGCGGCTTTAGCAGATGGATCGATCGATTTGAACTCCTTCCAACATCAATTCTTTTTAGACAATTACAATGAAGAACACGGAACTGATTTAGTATCGATTGGGAATACGGTTAATGCACCGTTGGGAATTTATTCCAATACGTTAAAAGATGTGGCTGATATCAAAGATGGAGCGAAAGTTGCCATCCCTAATGATGTCACGAATGGCGGCAGAGCTCTTCTGTTATTGCAAACTGCTGGATTGATCAAAGTGGACAAGGCAAAAGGCCAAGCGCCTACCGTTTCTGATATTACCGAGAATAAAAAAAATCTAGACATTTCTGAGTTAGATGCTTCCCAAACAGCACGTGCTTTGTCGGATGTAGACATTTCAGTCATCAATAGCGGTGTAGCTGTAGATGCTGGATTTAATCCCGCTTCTGATGCAATCTTCTTAGAACCAGTCGATGACCATGCACGTCCTTATGTCAATATCATCGTTGCAAGAAAAGAAGATGAAGACAATAAAACGTATCAAAAAATAGTAGATGCCTATCAAACAGAAGAAACAGCCAAAGTAATCGAAAAAACATCAAAAGGTTCAAGCGTACCTGCGTGGGAAACATTCGGGAGAAAATAAGAAAAAACGACTAGCATAGGAGGAAATTTTTATGACAACCACACTCTCAACAAATCAATTGAAAGATCTGATCCAATACCGTTTACCAGAATATCAAGCACTTGCACTAGCTATTCACGACCATCCTGAAGTAAGTAATTATGAATTTTATTCCTCAGCAGCTTTAATCAAACAATTGGAAAAAGAAGGGTTCTGGGTAGAAAAAGAAGTAGCTGGGCACCGAACAGGCTTTGATGCACGTTATATTTCCAATAAACCAGGTCCGACAATTGCCTTTTTGGCAGAATTTGATGCTTTACCAGGTATTGGTCATGCATGCGGACATAATTTATTTGGTACTTACTCCGTATTAGCAGCCAGCATAGTGAAACAATTCATTGATGAGATTGGCGGAGAAATCCGTGTGTATGGTACTCCAGGGGAAGAAGGAGGCGAAAATGGATCAGCTAAGGGCAGCTTCGTTCGGGAAGGTTTTTTTGAGGATGTCGATGCAGCATTATGTGTCCATCCAGCTTTTCGTTATGGGAAAACGACAGAATCTTTAGCAAATGATCCAGTTGATATCAAATTTTACGGTGTCGCTTCTCATGCAGCAGCAGCACCTGAAAAAGGAGTAAATGCTTTGGAAGCCTTGATCCAAGTGTTTAACGGAATCAACGCTCTACGCTTGCAATTGCCAAAAGATGTCAATATCCATGGAATCATTACAGATGGAGGCGTGGCGGCCAACGTCATACCAGACTACGCTGCTGGACGTTTCTATTTACGTGCAGGAAATCGACAAACATTAGACAGAGTATATGAAAAAGTGGAAAATATCGTACGAGGTGCTGCATTAAGCACGGGTACGACTTTTGAGTTTGGATTGTTCCAAAATGCAGTCGATGATGTCATCGTCACGCCTTCTTTCGATGACTTATTCTTCCAACATGCAAAAGAAGCAGGTGTTCCTGATGAAGAAATAGAAACGGAACAAAGAACAAGTCTAGGTTCTTCTGATGTAGGAAATGTCAGCCAAGTCATTCCAACGATACAGCCTACTGTAGCAATCTCTGAGACATACATTGCCGGACATACAGAAGAATTCAAAGCTGCTGCTAAAAGTGAAAAAGGACTTGCTTCTATTGCGATTGCAGCGGAATTACTTGCCAATACAGCTCTAGATTTATTGAGAGAACCCAAGCTATTAGAAAAAATCAAACAAGAACATCAAGAAACAGTAGCAAGAAAAAAACAAGAGGGCGCTACTTTCTAGTAAAAAGATAAAGTTGTGCGTGAAAGTGATAAAAATAATTTTCAGAAAAATGAAAAAATATTTTCTTTTTCATTGACAAATGATCTTATGGAAGGTAAACTTCATACAAGTCAACTTTTCACGCAGTAGCGGTTAGGTGTTTTGTTCAGAAAGTCGGTGGTCGCTGCGAATCGATCAAGCCTAATTGACGAATTACATGGAAAGTCCATACATTTGAATAATCGTTTGAAAGTGAAAAACAGATCTGTTTTTAATTAAGGTGGTACCGCGGAGTCATTCGTCCTTAGTTGAAAGCAGGTCTTTTTATTTTTATAAAGGAGGAATCGCGGATGAATTGTGGCGGAGTAATCCGATATCTTAACTTTTTTAGAACATAAGAACAACTAAAAAAGGAGAGATTATCATGGAAAAAAAAGGAACACCAAGTTTTTTAGAAGCAACACTTGTATTAATGGTCATTGTTTTAGGCATTGCGATTGGCGTTGTCGGATTAAAGGTTTCGCCTAATATCACGATTTTGGCAGCTATCGGAATGGTCATGTTGTACGCAGTGATAAAAAAATTCCCGACAGATTGGCTGCACGAAGGGATCATCAATGGCATCAAATCGGGGATCATTCCAATCTTTATTTTTATTTTAGTCGGTTCATTGATTGCTGTATGGATACAAGCAGGAATTATTCCAACCCTCATGGTCATTGGATTTAAATTGATCAGTGTCCAGTGGTTCGTCCCTTCTGTATTTGTTGTTTGTGCAATCGTAGGTAGCGCTGTAGGGAGTGCCTTTACGGTTATGTCAACGATTGGGATTGCATTTTTCGGTATTGGGACAACACTAGGACTAAATCCAGCCCTTGTAGTTGGAGCCATTGTTTCAGGTGCCGTTTTTGGAGACAAGATGTCTCCATTATCCGAATCAACAAATTTAGCAGCAGCTATTGTTGATGCCGATTTGTTCAAACACATCAAGCATATGATGTGGTCGACTGTTCCGGCATTTGTTGTTTCTTTCTTTTTATTCATGATTTTAGGACACACAAGTAAAGCCGCAAGTCTTTCATCTATTCGTGAAGTGACCGATATTCTAGAAGCAAACTTTACTATTTCGATCTGGTCACTGATTCCTCTATTTTTAATGCTCTTGTGTGCATGGAAAAAGGTGCCGGCAATTTTGACGATTTTGTTGAATATCGCTGTAGCAGTAGGAATGATCTTTATTCAAAACCCACAAACTTCCTTAACAAAGTTGGCAGGGGTCATCGAATCTGGATTTGTTTCAAATACTAGAAACCAACAAATCGATTCACTGCTTAGCCGTGGAGGAATCGAAAGTATGATGCCAACTGTGTCATTGATTATTCTAACATTGTCATTAGGTGGTTTGTTGATCGAATTTGGGTTGATCTCAACCGTTATGGAACGAGTATCAAGAAAGATGACGAACACCCCAAAATTGATTTTTACAACATTGATGACAAGCATCGGAGTAAATATCTTTATTGGAGAACAATTTCTATCTGTTATCCTGCCTGGTAATGCATTTAAAGAAACTTACGAAAAAGCAGGCTTTGATCCAACTGTATTAGGGAGAACACTAGAAGATGGTGGAACAGTGATCAATTACTTAGTGCCTTGGGGAATCGCCGGAAGTTTCGTAGCAAGTACATTTGGCATTCCTACACTCACTTACTTGCCATTCGTGTTTTTCAGTTTGCTTTCACCTGTGTTTTCGATGGTCAGTGCCTTTACAGGTTGGGGGATCTCAAAGAAATTTGTGAAACCGCAAGAAGCAGTAAGCAAGACAGCGCAATTAGAACAATAAAAACGGAAAAAGGGAGTGTGACAAAAGTCTTGTCACACTCCCTTTTACGAATAAACGGTGTTCAAAAGCCAGTTTCTCG
>NZ_KV833967.1:0-19578 GCF_001837725.1 Enterococcus sp. HMSC072F02 | reverse complement strand
GATGCAGGGCAGCTTTTTCACAACCTCTTTTTCTGTTTGGATAGATAATGGTCATTCCATTTCTTTGATCATTTTTTTCATTTTATCGATCTCTTCTTCTTGTGCCTGAATGATTTCTTCCGCTAATTTTTTTACTTCAGGATCTTTTAAATCAGCTCGTTTACTTGTCAAGATAGCAATAGAGTGATGAGGGATCATTGCCTTCATCCACGCCGTATCGTTGACAGTTGTTTGGCTTCGTACCATAAATAAGGAACCAGCAAAAACAAGAAGACTTGCCGCTAAAATCATAGCATTTATCTTTTTGTTTTTATACATTTTCCACATGAACAACAACATGATGACTGCCATGACTGCACCCATCATCAGCGCCATGAATACACGTGTGCGACTGAAGAAGATATGGTCGAGCGCATAAACATTCAAATACATCATACCAAACATGACTACCGTCGAAACACCAATCATCAACAAAAACTTCCAATACTTTTTCATTTAAAACAAACTCCTTTTTCTTCATTCCTTTCTTCTATCATGTCATGAACGTGGAGAACAATCAATTAATCTGCACAGATGGTTTTTGAACACCGTTTATCAAGAGGTCGTGAGCCTGCCGTTTAACACTGAGTCACAAGGAACAATTTCAAAAAATAGTTTCTCATGTTTGTTGAATATTGAGACTTGTGACCGAGGAGTTGACAGGAGAACACCGTTTAGTGGAAAGGTCGTGAAAAAGCTGTTCTTATTACCGCAGATGTAAGTTTTTGAACACCGTTTATTCGGAAAAAGGAACTGCAACAATTTTTGTCGCAGCTCCTTTTTCAATAGCTCCAGCTATTCAATATAAATAGAATAAAATTCTCTATTGGTTTCATTCATTCATCAAGACGAAAGCATCGTTCTTTTTTTGATAACTGAAATAAATGAACAGGTAAAGCAGACCGGTCAATACAGTTACCCCAATGGAGTTCGTGAATAGGATACCAAGGAAAATCAACCCTAAGACTGCTAATGCAAAAAAGCTGATTCCTTTGTCCCATAACGTTCCTTTCCTTAGTGCCAGTATAAAGGACGCAGCACTGATAATGATCCAGATCAATAATACTGTATAGGAAAGAGAACCTGCCAGATAGCCAAATAATTTGTCACCGACAAAATAAGAAAGAGCCACACCTAGATAAAGAACACTGGTACAAAACAGCACAGCACGTTGCGGTACTTGATGCTTGTTTAAAACAGCTAGTTTTCTAGAGGAACCTTTTCGATCTTTCAAGCGGAAGAACAAAATCCTCGAAGAAGCATACACACCTGAATTGATAGACGAGAACAGAGCAAGAACAATCACGAAATTGACGATATCTGCTGCAAATGGAATATTCATTTTTTCAAATACCATCACAAAAGGACTAACGTTCGTACCTGCTAATGTATTCCAAGGAAAAATAATCAAAAGCAAAAATAAAGGAATAATGTAAAAGGAAATGATTCTTCCCATAACGCCTTTGATTGCTTTAGGAATCGCACGTTTAGGATCATCTGCTTCGCTTACTGTGATAGCAATCAGCTCAGAACCGCCGTAAGAATAGATAACTACAAGCAAAGAACTGATGATTCCCTTCATACCATGAGGAGTAAAACCACCATGATCAGTCAATTGTTGAAGGGTAGGGAAAACACCAGAACCCAACATTTGCTGACCAACAAGATAAGCAGCAAAAATGATCAATAGGATAATGACACTGATTTTAGCAAAGGCCAGCCAATATTCTGTCTCTGCGAATAATCGTACCGAATAAAGATTGATGATAGTAGTTAAAACAGCCAACATAAAAACAAATACCCAAGCTGGGACGTGGGGGAACCACAACTGTAAAAAGGAAGCAGCTGCAACAGCTTCAGCAATGATATTGATAATCCACATGGACCAGTAGACCCAATCGGTAAAATCGGCAGAATGAGCACCTAGATATGGACGAATCAATCCAGATAATCCGTGGTGCGTATCGCCACCACTTAAAACAATTTTTCCCAGACCTTTCATCACGATATATAAAATCATTCCGCCAATCAAAAAAGCGATCAATACAGAAGGGCCGGCGATTCCAATCGCTTCGCCACTTCCTTTAAATAGACCTGCACCAATCGCTCCACCCAAAGCTAGCATGGTGATATGTCGGGAGCTAAGTTGTTTTTTCAATTTTTTATCTTCCATAAATAACCTCTTTCTTTTAAATTCACAATCAAAATGTATAGTAAGAATAAATAGCAATAATAACAATGACTAATGATAACAAATTTTCAGACAATTACAACTATTCAGAAAACTTTTAGGCATATTTTAATGGAAGAATGATTTATTTCATCGTATTTTCATAGAAATATTAAATTTTTATAAAAATAATAGGAAGCGTTTTACTGGCTTTTTACTATTTAAACAGGCTATCATAGGAAAAAGTGACAGAGAAAGTGAGGCGGAACAGATGAACAAAAACGACGTATTGCTAGTTGCGAAAAATAAATCACTTTATTTTTTTCCTTCCATCCGCTCTTTAGATGTTTGGTCCGGAAAAGATTTACTACAGTCGGAATTCATTAAATCGGCTCGACAACAGTTGGCAAATTATCAGCTGATCGTTTTTTTAGATTATGGATTTGATATGGAGATGGCTCGACGCGTGCGTCCATTTACCAATGCAAAAATCGTGTTATTTTTTTGGAACCACTTCAAAGCAGAACACGAGGCGATGCTGAAACAGGCACAAGATGAACCGTCAATCGATGAGATTTATCATTTTGATTTTTTGGAAGCAAAAGAACTTGGACTAAAACATAATAGTTCCTTTTATTCGAAACATATGGATTTTTCTTCTAGCGAACCAAAGACGGATCTTTTTTTTGGTGCAACAAATAACGGCAGAAAAGAACGGGCAGAAAAATATAAGCAGGAATTTACAAAAAGAGGTGTTACGACCAATTACTTTATTCTTCCGCTTCGAGGAAATGAACAACCTGGATACCTTACTTATGAAGAGTATCTGAAAAAAACTGGGGAATCGAGCGGGATTCTAGAACTGTTGCGGGAAGGGCAGCAAGGAGTGACTTTGCGAACGTTTGAATCTATGTATTTTCAAAAGAAGCTAGTGACAGATAATCAAGCCATAGCTCATTATCAGTTTTATCATCCTGAAAATATTTTTTTGCTTCAAGAACGTGATTTAGATGAATTACCGGAATTTCTGCATACGCCATTTCAGCCAATCCCATCAGAACTGTTGGAATTTTTTGATGCAGAAAATTGGGCAAAACGTTTTTTCACTACTGACTCCGCTATTTATGAACAATATGAATACGATCTTTCCTCTGTTAAAAATAAATAAAAGTGCCAAACAATCATAGATGAAAATAAACAAGCGCAATTCTTATGGCAACATGAGAATTGTGTTTTTCTTTTTGATCTTTCGTGGGGGTAAAAAAATGAGAACCAGCTGCTGATCCAGCTGATTCTCATCAGAGAGCCTTTTATTCTGCGCCAAGGATTCCTTCTTTTGCATGGACTAATTGGGTCAAAAAGGCACAATAGGGTGTAGCAATATCATATTTTTGTCCTTTTCGCCAAACGGCACCATTGATGTAGTCGATTTCAGTCAAACGATGGTTTTTGATCAGGTCTTGGTACATAGATGGGTAATGCAACCCGATGTTGTCAGGATCATAAGTAGAAGCAATATGCTGGTACACTTCTTCTTGATCTAATGTGATTCCTTCTATTGCTGCGATAGAAGCAAACTCAGATACGATCGTTCGAACCATGCCCTCTGCCGCTTTTTGCGCACCTAGTTCAGCAATATTACAATCCAAGATCGTGCATAATCCATTTAATGTTCCGTTTACACAAGCTTTTCGCCAAATGGAATAACGAACATTATGACTATAGATTGGATTCAATCTTGCTTCTTGAAAGACTTCTACAACTTTTTTTGTAAATGCTTCGCCTTCTGGTTCCAAGTTCTCTAGTTCGATTTCTCCATCACCTAATAATGTGACTTTTCCGGGACCAGCTAGACCAGCTGTCCACATCGTGATCCCAAATAAGATATTTTTCTTTGGTACATATTTTTCCAGTACATCTTCATGACCTAATCCATTCAGTAAACACAAAACATAAGTATTCTCAGTAATAATGGATTGGATCGAACGAAACATATCATCTAATTGATTCGCTTTTGTCAAGGCTACGATCAAATCCACGTGTTCGTTGCTTTCGATGATTTCTTCTGGTGAATAGATTGGCAGTTTTGCAACTACTTCTTTGCCATTAAAGTCAGCAATCAATCCATTTGTACGAATGGCTTCAATGTGAGCAGGCCAGCGATCGATCAAGACGACCTCATTTCCGCTTTGATGCAACATCAATCCGATTCGGCTGCCCATTGCTCCGGCTCCAGCTATTGCGATTTTCATGTTTTTTCTCTCCTTTATTCAATGAGTTCCCTTTTAGTATATAGAAAAACAGAAGAAAATAGCATTGTTTTGTTTGAAAAAAGTGAAAAAAAGTGTCTTACTTAAGAAGAAAGTGAGGGATATAGATGGATATTTTAGCGGCAATCGATTCATTTAAAGGAAGTGCTTCTTCATTTGAATTAAATCAGGCAGTTCTAAATGGCTGGGAAGACCGTAAAGGAAGAAAAATCAATGTGCCGATTGCAGATGGCGGAGAAAATACTGCAGAAGCAATCTATTACGCGCTCGGGGGAACCTGGCGTACGATTGATGGGATGGATCTCTTATTTCGTCAGCGAAAAATCACTTATTTATTGACGAACTGGCAAGGAAAAAATACCGCAGTCATTGAATCTGCACAAGTATTAGGATTAGATTTACTTGATAAACCAACGGATCAAACCATCCGACTTGCTTCTAGTTATGCCTTGGGAGAGCTTATCAAAGATGCACTGCTTCAAGAAGTGGAACAAATCATTGTCACTTTAGGAGGAAGCGGATGTAGCGATGGTGGTCTAGGATTACTCCAATCCTTGGGTGCTTCTTTAGAAGGGTACACAGAAGGAAATCCTTTGTTATCTACTAGAAAACTTCATTTGGATCGAAGGAACGTTCTTGTTTCTAAAGCAAAAGTGATCATCGCTGCAGATGTGACCAACCCATATACAGGTCAACAAGGAGCTGCTTGGCAATTTGGAAGACAAAAAGGAGGAACGGATACGACGTTAGCTTTCTTGGATAAACAAGCAGAAAAGATTGCTCAGCAGATAAAAGATGTTTGGGAGGTGGATTTAGATGACATCCCAGGAAGCGGAGCAGCAGGCGGTATTGGCGGAGCCCTTTTTTTGTTAGGAGCGAAGATGGTCTCTGGTTTTGAGTTGGTCAGCCAAATCACTGGATTAGAAAAACAGATCGAACAAGCAGATGTCATCATTACAGGAGAAGGGCGGATTGATCAGCAAACAATCCACGGAAAAGTTCCATATGGCGTAGCAGTGCTTGCAAAAAAATATCGAAAACCAATAATCGCTATTTGCGGAAGTAGGGACCAAGAGTTGGAAGGACTCTCTGATTTTCTCCCTATTGTCTTAAGCATTCAATTAGGACCAATCGATTTAGAGGAAGCAATGGAACACAGGCAAACATTAGAAAAAACAAAAATCTTAGGACAGACACTCAGCAGATTTTTCACCATCCTCCCGAAGTAGTTGACAAAATCAATTTCTTTATGCTATCGTAATTTCAAATATAGGACAAAGTGAGGGATCCGTGCATTGAAAAATTAAGTCGATTGATGAAAGCTGCATTCAGACTGTACCTTGTGGAGACAAGGGAGCAGTGTGCAGATTTTCAGGATTGGCTTGGTTCTTTCGATGTATGGGTCTTTTTGTGTGCACCAAACCCTTGCATCCTCTTTAGCCAGTTCTGAAAATAGGACTGGTCTTTTTTTACGAGGTGATGGAATAATGTCTAAAATCGAAATAAAAAATCTGACATTCGGCTATGACAGCCAAGGCACATTATTATTTGAACAAGCCAATCTAAACTTTGACACCCAATGGAAACTAGGACTTATCGGACGAAACGGTCGAGGAAAGACAACTTTACTGAATATCCTGCAAAACAAACTCCCTTACCAAGGGCAAGTGATCCATCAGCAAGCGTTTGTCTATTTCCCGCAGCAAACAAAAGATAAAGAGCGTTTGACCTATTATGTGTTAAATGAGATTACGGATTTTGAGATATGGGAAATTGAAAGAGAGCTCCAACTGATGCAAACAGATCCTGAAATCTTATGGAGAGAATTCAGCACACTATCAGGAGGAGAGAAGACAAAAGTCCTACTGGCACTCTTATTTGTGGATGACACTCATTTCCCGTTAATCGATGAACCAACGAATCATTTGGATATCTCTGGCAGAAAACAAGTAGCGGCTTATTTGAAAAAGAAAAAACAAGGATTCATCGTGGTGAGTCATGATCGGGGATTTATCGATGAAGTAGTGGACCATGTTTTAGTAATCGAAAAGAGCCAACTGGAACTTTATCAAGGGAATTTCTCTATCTATGAAGAACAGAAAAAACTTCGTGATGAATTTGAAATAGCTAAAAATGAAAAATTGAAAAAAGAAGTCAGCAGGCTAAAGAAAACAGCGGCAGAAAAAGCAGAATGGTCTCGTTCCCGTGAAGGAGACAAAACAAAGAAAAAAGTCGGATTCATCGATACGGAATCTAGGCGAGTGAATAAAGGAGCAGTAGGCGCTGATGCTGCACGGACGATGAAACGATCTAAAGCAATCGTGAATCGGATGGAAACCCAGATCAGTGAGAAAGAAAAATTATTAAAAGATATCGAGTATATCGATGCTTTGACGATGAATAGTCAAGTGTCTCATCATAAACGGCTGTTAAGCGTAGAAAATCTTCAATTAGGGTATGAAAATCTGTTATTCGAGCCAGTTCACTTTACGATCGAACCTCATCAGCGGGTGGCAATTTCAGGTCCTAACGGCGCGGGAAAGTCATCCATTATCCATTATCTTCTGGGAACATTCAGCGGCAAGGTTGTAGGAGAAAAATCCCAGCCCAAACATTTGACCATTAGTTACGTACGCCAAAATTATGAAGACAATCGAGGGACGTTGGCGGAATTCGCGGAGAAAAACCGAGTAGACTACCAAGCATTTTTGAATAATCTCCGAAAGCTTGGGATGGAAAGAGATGTTTTTCATAACAAAATCGAACAGATGAGTATGGGGCAACGGAAAAAAGTGGAATTGGCTAAATCTTTATCACAACCAGCTGAGCTATATATATGGGATGAACCATTGAATTATTTGGATGTCTTCAATCAAGAACAATTAGAACAACTGATTTTGAACGTGAAACCTGCTATGTTACTAGTGGAACATGATCAAACCTTTCTAGATAAAGTATCTACTGAGATTATTTCTCTTGAGAAAATCTAAACCTTGTAATCTCAAAGACAACAAGGTATGGTTAAGGAGAACTTTGTCAACGAAGGAGAGAATCACATGCTTTATGTAACGAGACACGGAGAAACAACTTGGAACGCACAAGGATTAGTTTGCGGGCGGGCAGATGTGCCGCTGACTGAAAAAGGACAGATGCAGGCACAGGCACTAGCAGAAAAGGTAGTAGATTTGCCTGTTCCAATTACGAAAATCATCCATTCCCCTCTTCAACGAGCAAGAGATACAGCACAAGCAGTAGCTGAACGTCTCAATTTGCCGATGACCGCTGATGAGCGATTGGTAGAAATGGATTTTGGGGATTATGACGGACTGCCAAGCAAAGATGAAAACTTTCAAAAAGCGCGTTTAGCGTTTGCTGTACGTTTCCCAAATGGAGAGTCGGTCTTAGATGTGTACGCACGAATCGTTCCTTTATTGAAAGAATGCATGGAAGACGAAGAAAATGTCTACTTGTTAGTCTGTCATAATGCCTTGATAAGAGTGATCAATGCTTATTTTCATCCAATGCCTAATGAAGGGTTCTTTACATTCATGGTAGACAATACAGAATTAATTTCTTATGAGTAATTAGACTTTTGTGTTATTTAAATAAAATGTTTCAAGGCACTGCTTTTTCTTAGCAGTGCCTTTTTTGTGGCTGTGTCAATTCTTTTGGCAATATAAATCCAATTTTTAGAAATAAAATTTAATTATTTTAACAAAAGTATTGAAATTTTGTTTCTTTAGATATATACTCTAGTCATAGAAATGAATACGGATACAGAAAAAGAGGGATAATATGTTTGGCTTTTCAATATTTATGAATGATCCTTTGTCAGAAGAGAAGAAACAGTATATCCGCCAAATGGCATCCAATGGCTTTGTCGGTATTTTCACTTCCATGCATATACCAGAAGATGATGTTTCGGCTTATCAAAATCGATTGATCGAACTAGGAAGCGAAGCGAAAAAGAATAAACTAGAGTTGATGGTCGATATTTCAGGAGAAGCATTGAAACGAGCTGGCTTTTCATTAGAAGATCTAACACCCTTGAAAGCAATTGGTGTAACAGGGTTAAGAATGGATTATCATATTTCTAATCAGCAGATCGCCGACTGGTCACATCAATTGAAAATCAGTTTGAATGCCAGCACGATCACGCCTAAAGATATCGATGAGTTGAAAGAAGCAGCGGCTGATTTCTCACAGATCGAAGCTTGGCATAATTATTATCCACGTCCTGAAACAGGGCTGGACAAAGAATGGTATCAGGAAAAAAATCAATGGCTCAAAACTCAAGGATTCCTTGTCCAAGGCTTTGTACCAGGAGATACAGAGTTGAGAGGTCCACTGTATCAAGGATTACCGACTTTGGAAGAACATCGAGGGATCCATCCTCTAGCAGGCGCTCTTGATCTATTAGCAAGTAACACGGATATTGTTTATATCGGAGATGCAGGTCTGTCAGAACACGTTCAGGAGCAATTTGCTTCTTTCCAAAAAGAACAGACAGTCTTGCTGCATACGGAATCTGTAGATGAAGATTTTTACGAATATATATTAGGAAAACATACGAATCGGCAAGATGATGCAAGAGATGTCATACGAAGCGCAGATGCTCGTTTTCGAGAGATTCCGCCAATCCCTGTAAGAAATACAGCTAAGCGTATGAAAGGATCTATTACTTTAGATAACGAAAAGTATTTGCGCTATATGGGCGAGATCCAATTAACTAAATATGATTTGCCAGCGGATGAAAAAGTGAATGTAGTAGCCAAAGTCATCAAAGAAGAACTACCGCTGATCAACCAAATCAAAGCTGGTATGAACTATCAATTTATAAGAAAAGAAGGAAGATAAAAAATGAGCAAAATCAATTTAGAGAACCTAACAACGGAACGCAGAAACCAAGAAACTTTTGGATTAGATGAAATGAGTATTTCTCAAGCAGTCCAACTAATGAACAAAGAAGATCAGAAAGTGGCCGCTGCTGTTGAAAAAGAACTGACAAGTATCGAGCCAGTGATCGCCAACACGATTGAATCCTTTAAAAAAGGTGGTCGCTTGATTTATATGGGAGCTGGAACGAGTGGTAGACTTGGTGTATTAGATGCTGCTGAATGTGTACCGACATTCGGTGTAGAACCGGAAATGGTCATAGGTCTAATTGCTGGTGGAGAAGAAGCAATGACTGTAGCCGTCGAAGGAGCCGAAGATTCTTATGAATTAGGGCAAGAAGATCTAATCAAGCTGAATTTAACAAAAAATGATATAGTTATTGGTATCGCAGCTAGCGGTCGTACACCATATGTGATTGGTGGATTAGATTACGCAAAATCGATTGGTGCTGTTACAGGAACGATTTCTTGCAATAAACAAGCAGAAATCAGCAAGCATGCGGATTTCCCAATTGAAGTCGATGCAGGACCAGAATTTTTGACAGGCTCTACTCGATTGAAGTCAGGAACAGCACAAAAACTGATTTTGAATATGATTTCTACTATCAGTATGATCGGTATCGGTAAAGTATTCAATAACTTGATGGTCGACGTCAAACCAACAAATGAAAAACTAATCGAACGCTCAAAACGAATCATCATGCAAGCGACAGAAGCTGACTACGAAACAGCTGAAAAGTACTTTGAAGAAGCAGATCAAAATGTCAAACTGGCTATCGTCATGATTTTGACAAATAGTGATAAAGAGGCAGCTCAAGCAAAATTAGCTGAAGCAAACGGTTTTGTAAAAGGAACCTTATGAGGGGGAAAAGACCATGGCAAAAAACGAATTGACTTTGGAAGAACTGGCAAAACAAATTTATCAAGGAGCAGGCGGTATGGGCAATGTTGAAAGCATTGTCCACTGCATGACTCGTGTACGTATGAAGGTCATCAATGATGATCTTGTAAATATCTCGGAATTAAAAGCGATTCCAGGAGTACTTGGCGTAGTAGAGGATGAACAGCTCCAAGTCATCATCGGACCTGGGAAAGTGAACAAAGTAGCGCAGGAAATGGTTGACTTAGCAGGCGTGAAATTAGGAGAAAAACTTCCTTCTGCTAGTGCATCTACAGCAAGTTCTTCTGCATCTGGAAAAGACCGTGTAAACGAACGGGCACAAGAAATGAAAGCGGCACAAAAATCGAAACAAAAACCCTCTAAGATCAAATCGGTATTAAAAGACATCTCTAATATCTTTGTACCAATGATCCCTGCATTTGTCGGTACTGGGATCGTGGCAGGGATTGCCGCAGTTTTAGCAAACTTAGTCACAGCTGGAACACTAGACGCAGGAACATGGCAACAATATATCGATGTGATGAACATCTTGAAAAACGGGATGTTTAGCTATCTAGTTATCTATACAGGTATCAATGCTGCACAAGTTTTTGGTGCAACGCCAACGCTTGGTGGAGTTATGGGGGCCGTTGTGATGCTGACAGGGATGAATCCGGAAGCACCACTGAAAAACTTGTTTACCGATGAAGCTCTTGCCGCTGGACAAGGCGGGATCTTAGGTGTTATCTTCGCAGTTTGGTTATTGTCAATCGTTGAGAAAAAACTGCATAAAGTAGTACCTGATGCGGTAGATATCATCGTTACGCCAACTCTTTCACTGATTGCCATCGGTCTGATCGAAATTTTCTTCATTATGCCTTTAGCAGGGTTCATTTCTGACGGCATGGTCGGTGGGATCAACTGGGTACTTGGTGTTGGAGGAGCATTTGCCGGCTTCGTTCTAGGTACATTATTCTTGCCAATGGTCATGTTCGGACTACATCAGATTTTGACGCCAATCCATGTACAAATGATTGATGAAACTGGTCGTACCTTATTGCTTCCAATTCTTGCGATGGCCGGAGCAGGACAAGTGGGTGCAGCATTGGCATTATGGATCCGCTGCAAAAAAGACAAAGAATTAACAGAAATGATCAAAGGGGCTTTACCAGTCGGAATCTTAGGAATCGGCGAACCATTGATTTACGGAGTAACATTACCTCTATCTAGGACGTCCATTTATTACTGCTTGTATCGGTGGAGGTATCGGTGGGGCAGTGATCGGAATGATCGGAAATGTCGGAGCAATCGCTATTGGACCTTCAGGAGCCGCTTTGATCCCATTGATCTCTGACGGTAAATGGTTAGGCTATATCCTTGGTTTATTGGCCGCTTACGCTGGTGGATTCGTTGCTACATTCTTCTTCGGTATTCCTAAAGACCGTTTAGAAAAAGAAGAACTAGCGACCGAAACAGCCACAGTAAATGAAGTGCCTGAAAAAGCAGTACCTCAAGCTTCAGCTGAAAGTGTGACTATCCTCTCATCAGTCGCTGACGGAACAGTTGTTTCTTTAGATAAAGCAAGTGATCCAGTTTTTGCACAAAAAATGATGGGTGAAGGTTACTTTGTAGAACCAGAAAACGGACATATCTATTCTCCGGTTACTGGAGTAATAAGTTCTGTTTTCCCAACAAAACACGCTATCGGCATTACGACACCAAATGGCTTAGAAATCTTGCTTCACATGGGCATCAACACAGTTGACTTAGGCGGTACGCCATTCGATGTGAAAGTAACAGAAGGACAGCAAGTGACACCTGATACGCTTGTAGCAGAAGCTGACCTAGAAGCAATCAAAGCAGCAGACAAAGAAACCTCCATGATCGTCTTGGTAACCAATATGGATCGTGTAAAAAACTTTGTCTTGGAAAAAACAGGTAAAGCGAAAGCAAAAGCACCTGTGATGGATGTCAAAGCTTAATAAGATACTTCTGGAAAAAACGTTTATTCGGAAAAAGGGATTGTGACACTTTTTTGTCGCAGCCCTTTTTTTATTTGTTCCAGTTTTTTTATTTTTTAGAAAATGTAGTTCAAGTTAACGCTTCCTTTTAGGGTAAAATTATAGATGTGTCAAAATAAAAATAATTAGGAGATAGCTGTATGAAAAAAATTTTTTCCTATGTCTAGTCACTATCATGCCAGTTATATTGTCCCCAGTAACCATTTTTAGCCAAACAGTCACAGTCAATGCATCAGAAATATCAAGTAATGAAAAAGAAGGAATCAGTACTCTATCAATAACAAGTCCAGTTTTTGACACTGATTATGATAATATTCCAGCTGATATGTTGAATGAGACAGTTCAACCAAGAATTTTAGGTAAAGTTACCGTATTTGTAGCTGGTATAGTAGTAGGCTATATTGTTGATGGAATAATTATTTATAGGACTGGGCAACACCAGTATCACAACATATTGCAAATGCGATGAATGCTGCTAGAATATGGTATAATAATAAATTTACTTCTAACTTATCGACGGTATGCTATGCTAATGGTGGAATATTTTGAGGTAATGGAAGACCTTTTTCAGCACAAATTTAGACGGAGATAATTAATGATGAAAAACAAATGGCAATTAGTAATTGTTTTTATTATGGGTGTATGTATAGGGCTTTTATTGAGATCGTTTCTATAAAAATAAAGAATAATAAAAAATATACAAGTAGTAGCTAAAAATTTTAATAAGCTGAACACTAAAAAATGTATCGAGGTGTCCAGCTTATTCTTTTGTGTTATTTATTTTTTTCTGCCAAAATTTGATAAACGCGTGTCACATCAGATGGTGTTCCCCGTAATTCATAATCTGCCAAGAAAGGAAAGCCGAATCTTTGTGCGTATTGTTTGGCTGTCAGACAATATTGATTGTTGAAGTTTTTATTACCGCTACCGACTACACCAAGGCAAAGTTTGTGATTGTCTTCGTATTCCAGATATTCGCGCATCATTTCGGTCAAGATTTCTGTGTCACCGTTGTCTAACCCATTCCCACCGTCTAAATAAGTAGGAACGAAAGTAAAAAATGGTTCTGTTTCTTTCGTAAAATCACTATTTTCATGGATTTCTTTTAAAGTAACTTCAGGATTGACAGGATCTTCTGCATGCATTTTTTCAGCATATTCTGCTAGATGTTTGGCAAAAGCACGCGTATTTCCTGAAATCGATATATATAAAATGTTCATGGATCATCCCCCAATTCTTTCCCTTTAGTATAGCATCTTTTTAAGTTTTTTGGTGGTGTAATTTGGAAAGGGACTAGGCGCTTTGCTTGTATAATGAGAAAAAAGTCGGTAGAATTATATTTCTATTAAAGTTTTTATTAATTAAGTAAAAATAAAAAAGGTTTGTTATACTTTTTTATAAAAGCGGTTTTACTTTGGAGGATGCTTACATGGATACAGAGCAACAGAAAAAAGGAATTGGTTTGATTCCACTTGCTGCCTTAGTGATTGGTTCAGCGATTGGAGGTGGCGTATTTGGTATTATGACGGACATCTCCGGATCGGCTGGCGGCCCAGCTATTTTCAGCTGGGTACTCGTAGGAACAGCAATGTTGATGCTCTCCTTATCGATCAATAATATCAATAAAAAACGTCCAGATTTAAAAGGCGGGATCTTTAGTTACGCAGAAGAAGGTTTTGGCCGTTTCGCTGGTTTTATCAGCGGTTGGGGTTACTGGCTCACATGCTGGTTAGGAAACGTGGCGTTCGCAACATTGTTAATGAGTGCATTAGGTTATTTCTTCCCCGTATTCGAAGGTGGTCAAAATGTGGCATCGATCGTGATGAGTACGATCTTCTTATGGGGATATGCATGGCTAGTGAATCGGGGAGTTGAAAATGCTAGCTTTGTCAATGCTATCGTCACGTTTTGTAAATTAGTGCCATTATTTTTATTTATTGTAGTAGCTATCAGCACCTTTTCGATCCAACAATTCATTAATAACTTTTCTAGCGATATCATATTGAATGCGAATGGGCAGCCGATCCCGTTTTCTAGTCAAGTATTGAGCTGCATCATGGTGATGCTCTGGGTATTCGTTGGTATTGAAGGAGCTTCTGTCGTAGGCTCACGAGCAAAAAAACAATCGGATGTTGGGAAAGCAACGATTCTAGGGATATTCGGTTTGATCATTATTTACGTCTTGGTTTCCATGCTTCCATATGGCACAATGACGATGAATCAGCTGCAAACGATCAAAGCGCAACCTGCTATGGGATATGTATTTGAAATGATGGTTGGTAAATGGGGGGCGGTCGTGATCAACGGTGGTTTGATCATTTCTTTAGTTGGGGTTTGGCTCTCATGGACGATCTTGCCGATTGAAACAATGGGGAATATGGCTGAGGACGGACTTTTGCCTAAAGCATGGGGAAAACTCAACAAAAATGGTGCACCAACTTATGCTATCGTATTGACGACGTTATGTACGAATGTCTTTTTACTTTCATTATTATTCACTGACAGTGCGTATAACTTTGCTTATACACTTGGTACAGCAGCGATTTTCTTCACGTGGCTTTTCTTAGGACTGTACCAAATGAAGCTTTCTTATCAGCGAAAAGAATGGGTCCAATTTTTAGTAGGGCTTTTAGCAAGTGCTTTTCAAGTATGGGCCATGCTAGTCGTAGCCTTTAATGAAGTGATGCTTGTTCTTGTTCTTTTCTTACCAGGCATTTATTTTTACCTCAAAGCACGTAAAGAGCAAAACGAACCTGTACAACATATCCACTTAGATAAGATTTTACTTATCGGTGTGACGATGGTCGGAGTAATCGCAATGGTTTTATTTGCCACTGGGATGCTTCACGTATAGAAGTATAAAGAGAGGCTGTGAAGCCTGTCGTTTATTCAAAAAAGAAGCGGTGACAACATTCGTGTCACTGCTTCTTTTTCCGAATAAAGGGTGTTCAAGAAGTAGCTTCTTCGAAAAATAAGCCGAAATTTCTTGAAACTGACCACTTCTGTCACAACCTTTTTTTTAATGAACCATCATACATTTTTTCGCTTGAATACGAGGTATCCCAATGCTAAGAACAAAGCAATGTAAGCTAAATTGCCAAACAGCATTTGATTAGTAGAAAGATGAGTCAATTGCTTCATGATCTCTTCGTTGCCAATTTGGTTTTGCAGATTCAGCATACTGATTGGATTCCATTTGATCCACTCCCATTTTTGAATGAGTGCGATGAGGATACCAGATATGATTGATGAAGCAAAATAAAAGACGATTCCTGCTGAGATGGAGGCACCGGAACTATTGATAAAACAAGCAATCATCAACACTAAACTTAAAATCAGCCATAAACCGATATAACTACCCAAAGTATAAGTGCACAAGCTTTGGATTAGTGTCTGACCAGTAGAAATCTTCTCCGTAAAGGAAATCGAAGGGAAAAGGATCAGTTTCATCAACACGGTGATAATAATAGCTAAAAGGTATAAATAAATAGAATAAATAACTAATGTGATCCATTTGCTTACTAATATTTCTCCTCGAGAATACTTTCGATAAAGGAGATTTTTCAATGTACCATATTGTGATTCCATTGAAATGATCGTACTTGCAGCAGCAATCATGATAAAGACGATCCAAGATGTGGCACTGAAAAGCTGAGCAGTCATTTCAACTGGATCAATGATCGTCGTGTATTTTTTGGCTAGAAGTGCTGTTCCTATGAGCAAAGCGACTAATAGAACAGATAAAACAGCAGACGACTTTTTCTTGATCAATTTAAATAATTCTTGTTTTACAAGCAATGTCATTTTTCTTCTTCCCCCTTTACTGAATCCAGAATTTCCAATAGGGAAGATTCCAAATCATTCGTCAGATGCTGGACATCTGTCACATGGATATTTTCTGCAGACAATAACTGGATCACAGTTCCTAATAATTCTTCGTTTTCTTTTAGAAGCTTGATTTTATCAGGATCTTCCAAGGGATATCCAGCGTCTGTCAAGATCGTTCGAGCAGCTTGATCATTTGTTGTAGAGATAACGATGAAATCTTGCGCTGTTTGGTTCAATTCAGTCATTGTACATTGTTTGATGATCTTTCCTTGATTGATCAGGATCAGCTCATCGACCATTTTTTCAAGCTCGCTGAGTAAGTGACTGGAGATCAAGAAAGAGGTGCCCTGAGTAGCCAAGTCGGTAATAATTTTTCGCACATCTCTTGTTGCTTGTGGATCCAAACCGTTCATCGGCTCATCTAAAATAACGATAGACGGATGATTCAGTAAGGCAAGAGCAATTCCCAATTTTTGTTTCATTCCCAACGAGTAGGATTTCGCTTTTTTGTGAATGTACTTTTCCATCTTGAGCTGATTCACGATAGTGTCGATAGCAGATACATCGTTTGTTTCAGAGAATAACTTCAGATGAGCATAACCTGTTAAGAATGGATAGATACCCGGATATTCGATCAATGCTCCTACTTGTTCTAATCCTTTATGACTAGAGGGAGAAATCTCATTTTCACCAATACGGATCGTTCCTTCCGAGTAATGGATCAGTCCTAAAATAGCTTTCATAATCGTTGTTTTTCCAGCGCCATTAGGACCTACTAATCCAACGATTTTGCCAGGAGATAAGCTAAAACTGACATCGCTGAGGGCTTGTTTGTGACCAAAGTTCTTGGATAATTCTTGGACCGAAAGACTTTTCAAAAATATTCACTCCTTTTCTATAGATAGTACAAGCATACACCTGATGAGTAGAGAAGTCGCTAGGTCATTAGTCTTATTTTCTTGTTTTTTCATCGAAAGAGGAATATCAAATAAAAAGCCCCGTTTTTTCTGATCAGTCCTTGTCTGCTTGTCTAAGTATCTAGTGACCGCTAGTAATCTTGATGCCAAGGATGCTGATGAGCAGCAACCCGACAAAGAACCAAGTGGAAAGATTCAGCTTATCATGAAACAAGACCACACCAATAATGACCGAACCAACTGCGCCAATCCCTGTCCAAATAGGATAAGAGAGACTCATCGGCAAACTTTTGATTGCCTTTGACAAAAAGTAAAAACTAGCAATCATGCCAATCACTGTGTAGAAAGAATAATTGACTTTGGAAAAACCATCACTCCATTTCATCATCGTTGACCAGAATACTTCCAAAAGCCCTGCTATGATTAATTCCATCCATGCCATACTTACATTCCTCCTTAACTATAAAAAAATACACAAAAAGAGGAAAATCATCCCTTCAAAGACCTAATGGAATGATCATCCTCTTTATCCTACCCGGTGGCAGTTCGTATATCTTTTTCTGTAGTATAGCACACTTATCCAGATATCGGCAATCTGATTCTTCTTAGTAAGGTGTATCAAGCATTGACGGATACAGCATAGAACTAATCTGTTATTTATAAATCATTTAAAAAAAACGGTAGCTGTTCCTTATTTTTATTTATTATCAAGCATTAGATTGAAAAAAGCTTTATCTTACAATAAGTAAGGTAAATTATATAATAAAAAAATAACGAAAAATATTTAAAAATAGTGTCTATTTCGTGAGAAAACAGCTATATTTTTTATGTGTTTTGCATTATAATTAAAAAAATATTGTCATTTTATGGAGGAAAATACATGGAAAATTATCTTAGCCTTTTAGGCGTATTGATCGTTATTCTCGGGTTCGCATTTAAATTAGACTCGATATTGATCGTAATGGTTGCTTTAGTTGTGACAGCTTTGACTGGCGGTCTTGGCATTCAAGGAATGTTAGAACTTTTAGGCACAAGTTTTGTGAACAATCGTGGGATGGCGATTTTCATCATCATTATGTTGGCGACAGGAACACTTGAAAGAAATGGTCTGAAAGAATCAGCGGCTTCCTTGATCAAGCGATTCAAGAAAGTATCTGCTGGCATGATCGTAGATATTTATGGGATCTTTCGAATGATCTTTGCAGCTTTTAACGTGAGTTTTGGTGGAGTTGCTGGATTTGTTCGTCCGATCATTCTACCTATGGCATTGGGGACCATCGAATCAAAAGGGTTAGAAGTCCATCCGAAGCATGAAGAAGAACTAAAAGGGATGGCTTCAGCTATGGAAAATGTCTGCTGGTTCTTTGGACAAGTACTGTTCATCGGAGGAGCAGGGGCATTGCTAGTCCAATCCACATTGAAAGATCTAGGATATGACGTAACATTGGGACAGCTTGCTTTAGTGGAAGTTCCAGTGGCCATCACAGCCTTAGTCGTTGCAAGTGTCTACTTCTATCTTAAAGAAAAGAAGCTAGCGAAGAAATATTATTCAGGAAAGGGGCAATAAGATGGACTTTTTTACAAATCCTGATATTTTGTTAGGCGATAAATTATTGGAGATTCTTTATATCGTGATGGGACTTGTGTTGATTTACACTGGAGTAAGAAACTTAACAGATCAAACCAATCCTCATCGTTACGGCTCAGCCTTTTTCTGGACGGTTTTAGGGGTAGTTATTGCAGGAGGAAGATGGCTTCCGGCAATCGTGAACGGCGGCTTGATCTTTGCGATGACCATACCGGCGATTGCTAAGAGAGTCAGCAAAGGAGAAAGTCGGCTTCCATCAAAAGCATATATGGAAAAAATGTCAGACAAACTAGGAATGAAAATATTTATTCCAGCTTTGAGTATCGGTGTCTTTGCGATTTTGTTTGCTTTATTCACCAATTTAGGTGCTTTAGTCGGCGTGGGTGTCGGTGTTTTTGCGGCCATGCTGATCTTGATGTTCTTTTCTCGAGATAATCGCCCAAGCACATTTTTAGATGACGCAGCAGATATGCTGGGCACAGTAGGGCCGTTAAGTATGTTGCCAATGCTTTTAGCTTCTCTTGGTGCGGTATTTACAAGTGCCGGAGTTGGGACAGTGATTTCCAATGCCGTAGGTACGATCGTTCCAGAAGGAAATGTGAACATCGGTATCATCATTTACGCTCTTGGCATGGTGATATTTACGGTAATCATGGGGAATGCATTTGCGGCTATCACCGTGATGACGGTTGGTATTGGTGCACCATTCGTATTTAGCCATGGAGCGAATCCAGCATTAATAGGAATGGTCGCGTTGACTTGCGGTTTTTGCGGAACCTTGCTGACACCAATGGCTGCTAACTTCAATATCGTGCCAGTGGCGATGTTAGAAATGAAAGATAAATACGGTGTGATCAAAAATCAACTTTTCATTGCTTTGTTCATGCTTGTTTTCCAAATTGCTTACATGATTTTATTTAAATAAAAAAAGAGGTTGGGACAGAAGTGGTCAGCTTCAAGAAATAAGAAG
>NZ_KV833965.1:25498-156933 GCF_001837725.1 Enterococcus sp. HMSC072F02 | reverse complement strand
CCCCTTGTGAGAGTAGGACGTCGCCACGCAAAGGTAACAAGATGAACTAGAAATAGTTCATCTTTTTTTTGTTTAAATCTTTTACTAAATTGAACTAATAGAGTCTTCTATGAATATCGAAGTTAGTTTTCACCTACTTCGTTTTTTTATAGTTGGTTATTATAAAATAACGATATAATTGATTTTGATACAATACACGTTTATTTATAAATCAAAAATATAGAGAACAGTATACAAATGTCCGTTCCTATTCTTAAAATGATTCTTATACTTACTTAAATTAGGTATAATTAGTATATGTTTTGTGAGAAATTTAGACTTATAATCAGCAGTGAATGTATAATTAACGTATAGGAGACATGGATGAAATGAAACTAATTGGTATAGATTTAGACGGTACTCTTTTGAATTCTGACCAGAGCATTAGTCAAAAAAATGCAAGAACAATGCAACATTTACCTAAAGACTGTTTTCCATTCATTTGTTCTGGAAGAGAAGTAGAAGACATTAATAATATTCTCAAAAAATCTGGTTTAATGGTTCCAGCAGTAGGATTAAATGGTTCTGTTGGATTTGATGGAGAAAAAAAGATATTTGAGTCTTTTTTCGATAAAAAGGATGTAAAAAAAATTGATTCTGTCATATCGAAATTTCCAACTAAAATATATACGAATCTCGGAAGTTATGAATCGCAGAACTATAAAAATAAAATGAAAAAAATCTTTCACGAGGTAGGTAGTGAATTTTCTGTCAAGGAGTTGAACTATGAGCTTGAGTATGAAAAATCTATTTGTTCTATTCCTTATAATAATATTGAAGAAATTATAGAAAAGGATGATATCAGCATTTACAAATTTTTTATTTTTATTCCCAATCGTCAATTGAAAGCGAATATATTTAACCGTTTGAAAAAGATGCTAAATGTGACTGTTACTGAATCAGCACCTGTAAACATTGAAATCGTGCCTCAAAATGTATCGAAAGGCACGGTGTTTGATCGTTTGGAATCAATCTACAATTTAAAAAAACCTTTGAGAATCGCGATCGGAGATAGTTTAAATGACTTATCTATGTTTGAGAGTGCAGATATTAGTTTTGCAATGGGAAATAGTCATCAAGAGATCATGAAAAAAGCTGATTATATTACCGTTTCAAACGATAAAGACGGAGTATCTCAAGCCTTTGAAAGAATTCTTACCATATAAACTAATTTAGGGAGTATAGAATATAAATATTTAGGATTGTGACAAAAATCATGTCACAATCTTTTTTCGAATAAACTCATTTTTTGAAGCCAGCCATTTATCGTAATTTCTTTGCATAATACGAACAAATTTTCGGTTATTGATGAAAAAAAACATTGAAAATGGTATGATAAAAGAAAAAGAGGAGGGAATTTTTAATGGTGAAATTTATCCATGCGGCAGATTTACATATGGATCGGTCATTTGAAGGACTGACAACTCTAGATAAAACTGTACAGGAAAAACTATTGAAGACGAATCTGACCGTTTTATCAAATATCATTGAACAGGCAATAATAAATAACGTTGATTTTGTTTTACTTGCAGGAGATAATTTTCATCAAAATCGTCCTTCATTAAAAATACAGAAACATTTTTCAGAACAGATGAAACGGTTAGAAAAAAACCATATACCTGTATTTATAATATTCGGAAATCATGATTTCTATCAAAAAGAGCGGTATTGGTTCTCCTTTCCTAAAAATGTCCATTTATTTACATCCGAAACGGTAGAGACAAAAAAAATAACGATAAAAAGTGGCGAAACTGTCTCTCTCAGTGGATTCAGTTATCGACAACCATGGATTCAAAAAGACAAAGTGATGGAATTTCCTTCTAGAGAACTCACAGATTACCATATTGGTTTGTATCATGGGGAACCTGGTACCTCGCAAAAAGGGAACTATGCCCCTTTCCAACCTTCAAAAATGCAAGAAAAAGGATACGATTATTGGGCTTTGGGGCATATCCATGTGCCAACAGTTTTAAATGAAAAGCAAACCATCGTTTATCCAGGTGCGCCTCAAGGACACACTAAAAAAGAACAAACTTCTACGTCCATTCTACTTGTTGAATTAAGTAAAGGCAGTTGTCAAATACATCCGATTAAAGTAGCAGAGGTCTATTGGAAGACAAAGGAAATATCATTGAGGCAAGCGAAAACGACAAAAGAGGTCATTGTTCATATTCGTCAGCAACTTTCAAAAGTAGAAGATGGGTTTAGTTTAATTGAGATAAAATTAAAAGATTATGACCATCTCAATACAGATGTTCTAGAGAGAATACAATCAGGAGAGTTATTAGATTATCTGTTAGAGGAATTTTCAGATAGGATAAGGGATTTATTTATTTGGCGTATTTCTCTCATGGAGGATACTTTTTATGCGAAGATTCCACTTGCTGCTTCTGCTAAATTGATGGAACAGCTATTTCAATACTATCAGACACCTCAAGATTTCCAACAAATTTTAAATGAAGTATATAGTCACCAAGAAGCGGCTAAAATATTGAGCGAACTGCCGGAATATCAAGAAGAAACACTTGAAAAAGCCAAGCAGCTACTTAATCAAGATTTTTTATTTGAGGAGGATCAGGAATGAAGATTTTAAGGATCGAGATTGCTGCTTTTGGAAAATGGCGTCAAAAAAGTTTTGATTTTTATTCAGGCAATCAGCTGATCTATGGGGGAAACGAAGCAGGAAAATCAACGATTTATCAATTTATCCAAGCCATCTTATTTGGATTCCCTTCAAAAGGCCGTAAAAAAAAGGATTATACACCAAAAGACGGCTCAGCCTATGGCGGCAAAATATGGCTTATACATCCTGTATACGGTGAGTTTGCTGTCGAGCGCTGTAAACAGCAAAATCGTGGAAAATCGAAGGTATGGCTGGGGAACCAAGTTGGAAGTGATGAATTACTAGAAAAACTGATTGCACCTTTGACGAAAGAGTTATTCCAGCAGGTATTTACTTTCCAGCAAGAACAGTTGATGGAACTAGATCACTTGAGAGAAAAAGAGCTACATGATGCACTGATTTCTTTAGGGATTACGGGCAGTTCTCAAGTATTCCAAAAAAGACAAGAATATTATCAGAAAGCACAACAGTTATTCAAGAAAAAAGGCCAAAAACTGCTGATCAATCAAAAATTAAATGAATGGAAAGAGCTTCAAGAAAAAATCCATCTAAAACAAGAACAGGAAGCTTATTTTGGCAAGTTGATCCAACAAGAACAGGAATACGAGTCGCAACAGCAACAGTTACTGGAACAACTACATGAGGCGAATAAACAATTTGCACTAGCCAGACAGCAAGAACTCAATTTTTCTTTATATGAAGAATGGCAATCCCTCAAAAAAAACATCGCCACAGGTCTTCCTGATGAACAACTTCTTCTTGATCTGGAGTCTTTTTCCAAACGGTATCAGCAAACAAATGAGCGTTTAGAAGAATTAGAAGCAACTCTGGAAAAGCATAGCGGGATGGATCAGCAGTCAGCTAGATATTATTTTTATTTAGAGCAGGAGCAAGAACTAAAAGACCTCCAACAACTCCAGTTTACAACGGAACAATTAAGCGAAGAATGGCAAAGACTTCAAATAGAGACTAGAGAAACAAATTCAGAATTGAAGATTTTGGAACAAAGATGGCAGTGGCAGAAAAATCCGTTACCGGAAGAATTTTTATATGAAGAAGAGTGGAAGAATCTTCTGGCTGAAGAAAGAAGGATTGCTGATCTAGAAAGCCAGATTTCTGTGCGTCTCCAGATAGCTAAAGAACAGCAAAAAATGATCGAAGCAGAAGTGAATGAGTTGGAAGAGACTTATCCAGCATTATTACAAAATCAGTCAGAGATAGCACCAACCCCTTCATCTAAACCCTATATGCTAATTGCTGGCGGAGCAATAATCATTGCAGGTATATTTGTACCAATGCCCTTAAAAGTGGTCTTTTTATTGATTGGTGCAGGCATGGTGGGCTATTTCTTCTACAAACAGCAACCAAAGGTCAAACCTAAAAATGATTTCTCAGAAATAAAAGGAATGTGGCAAGAAAAACTAGGTCAGCTTGATTTAGCTTTAGCCCAATTAGCAGAAGCAGAAGAAAAACAAAAGAGAATCGAAGAAGAAAAACAGATTCTTCAGCAAGAAGTATATCGTTTTGCTGATCATCGGCACTTAGGAAAGATGGATACACTCAAACTCATGAAAGAATATGGGCAAGAAGTCATAGATTATCAGAAATTGTATGGCGTATTTGTGCGGAAACATAAAAGAGAGCAGGAAATCCAAGAAAAACTACAACAGATCGATCAGAAATTTGAGTTTGTTAAAGAATGGCTACCCATACAAGATAAGACGATCTCAGAAAAAATGGCTATGCTTTCCCGTTTTATCCAAGAAATGGAACAGATGAAATTTGCCAGAAGCTATCAGCAAAATACTTTATTGAAGCAAGAAATCAATCAATTGAAAAAGAAACAAAAAGTATGGATACAAGAATACAGCGAACAATTGAGCCAAGCTGGATTATCTTATCCTTCGGAAGTACCTGTCTTTTTACAAAAAGCCAAACAAGCCGAACAGCAGATGAAAAGGTACAATGAACTGTCAGAAATGCTTCGTCCACTGTTTCCTGAAGAACTGACGAAAGAGAAATTATCTGTAAGACTGCGGCAACTGAAAGAAAAACAAGGCCAACTACAGCAAGAAGAAAAAGAAGCAAGTGAAAATCGGCAACGACTCCAAATTCAAGTAGAAGAGCTGCAAAGAGACGGCACATTGGACGAACTCTATCAACAAGCTAGCCGACAAAAAGCAAAATTGCAGGAATTGCTGGAGGAATGGGGCGCATTTGAAATCGCAGGGACATTCTTAGGCGATCTTTCAACAGAGATGAGTGAGAGACAATTACCTCAGTTGTTAAAAGCAGCGGGTGATTATTTAGGTATTTTAACAAAAGGAAATTATCAGAAGATATTACTGAAAAACGATACACTGACTTTAACAGACGGATATACAGACTTTCCAATCTATGAGTTGTCTACAGGTACGAAAGATCAGCTGATTATGGCGATGAGGTTTGCTTACCTCTCGTTAGAAGCCAATCGTTCGATATGCCCGATCATCATAGATGATGGCTGGCTTCATTATGATCATCAGCGAAAGTATCAATTAGCTGAACTTTTAGCTAAATTTGGAGAAAAGTATCAAATAATTTGTTTTTCTTCTGATAAAGAAATGGTAAGCTATTACCATGAGATGAACCAAACCGTAAAACAATTAGAAGGAGCAAATAATGAAAAAAATTCGTGATTTAGTAATCGATGAGCAGTTTGAGCAATTTGTCCTGATCAAAAGTGCAGATGTAAGAATCGCTAAAAACGGAAAAAAATTTATTGCTTTTACTTTCCAAGATACTTCAGGTACCATCGATGGCAAGTACTGGGATGCTTCGGAAGAGGAAATCAATAAATTTACAGCTGGCACAGTTGTTTTTCTAAACGGTAAAAGAGAGGTTTATCAAGGGAACCCGCAAGTAAAGATTCTTCACATGCGTTTAACAAGGATGGATGAGCCAGGGGAACCTAGTTTATACATGGAAAGAGCCCCTTTGAAGAAAGAAGAAATGGAAGAAGAAATCAATCAATTATTATTTGAAATCACAAATGCACATTGGAATCGGATCGTTCGCTATCTACTCAATAAATACCAAAAACAATTTTTTGAGTTTCCGGCAGCCAAAAGAAACCATCATGCATTTGCCAGTGGATTAGCTTATCATACTTTGACAATGCTTCACTTAGGAAAATCAATTGCCGATGAATATCCTGAGTTGAATCGACCATTATTATATGCGGGTATCATTTTGCATGATTTAGGAAAGGTGATCGAACTTTCCGGTCCTATGTCGACAGAATATACGCTTGCAGGGAATTTAATCGGTCATTTGGTATTGATTGACGAAGAAATAACTAAAGCCTGTCTTGCGCTGAAAATCAGCGAAGCTGACGAAGACGTTCTCGTATTACGACATATGGTTTTAGCACATCACGGCCTATTAGAATATGGTTCACCTGTACGTCCAAGAATAATGGAAGCAGAAATATTACATCAAATCGACAATATTGATGCTTCCATGCAGATGATGTTGACTTCGATTCGTCAAACAGAACCAGGAAAATACACAGATCGGATTTTCGGTATGGACAACCGAAGTTTCTATGTACCAAAAGATTTATAGCAAAAATTTATTTTTTTCATTCAAAACAAAAAAGCGAGACATAAGTCTTCGCTTTTTTTGTTTTCTTTTATTTTGATGAATCAGTTGTTTCTTCAGTTGAAGATTCTTTTGTTGAATCAGTTGATTTTGTGTCAGAGCTCTTTGTTGAAGATGTGGCTTCACTTGAGTCTTTCGTACTTGATGAAGTTGTTGTGAATGCACTCAACACATTTTCAAAGGCATCATCTTTGATTTTTACATTTGCATCTTTTAATTCTTCACCGATTACTTTAGTCGTGAATGTATTATCACTTAATTTTGTTTCAGTAGCGATTTCTTTTAATTGATCTTTGTATTTATCCATGTCGTTGCCTTTATTTTGGTTTTTCACCATTTTGACAACATAGTATTCTGTTGCATAAGAAGTAGTATTTGTTGCAGTAATAACGTCAGAGACTTCGCCGTCTTTCAATTTGAAAGCTGCTTCTTTTACTTCTGCAGGAATGGTTGTTGTCGTCGAGTCGAATTTGACTTTACCGCCATCTTCTTTTGTCTCTGAATCAGTCGATTTGTCTTTGGCTAATTTAGAGAAATCATCCCCATCGTCCGCTGATTTTTTTACATCTTTGGCTTCATCTTCACTTGATAATTTGATGATTTGTGCTTCTACTTCTGGATGGAAAGATTCCCAAGCAGTTTTCAAATCATCATCTGTAATATCTACATGAGCCTTCAAACCAGCTTCAAAAGCTAGATTATTACGGATATATTCTTTATAAGAATCTTTCGTATACCCAGCAGTTTCTAATTGTGATTCAAAAGTATCACCTAAAGATTTCGCTTGTTTGTCGTATTCTGCATCCACTTGTTTATCTGTTACTTTATCGCCGTATTTGTTATTGAATACTTTATAGATGATCATCCGTTGTACTAATGATTGGTTCGATGATTCGAGCTTTGCTTCATCGTAGAAATCAGATACAGTGATCGTTCCGCCTTTCATCGTTGCGATATCTTTATTGGTATCGCCTGAACAAGCCGCTAGAGTTAAAACAGCCAACGCACTAGTAGCTGCCAAAATAATTGATTTTTTTTTCATTAATGTTTGCACTCCTGTAATTAGTTATTATTTTTTATATATTAACTATACCATATCCCATGCCCTTTAAAAGCGTTCTCGTGATAGTTTCAAACAAAATTCAAAATTTCATCACATTCCTAGGAAATGTGCAATTATTCCTCTATTAGAGAGTCGTATCTGTTGAGAAAATGATCATTATTGTATTTGATCAGGATACTCAGGCAGATCAGCTGTTAGTTTTTCTACTTGTTCATTGATTTGGGCGATACGTGGTTCGGCCTGGAATTTAAAATCTTCGATATCTTTTTTGATGGCTTCTTGGAAAGCGGGAATCACAGATTCAGCTGTTTCTTTTGTCTCAATCAATGCGCTTTTAAAATGATCCAAGCTGTTATTTAAATCGTTTGTCAGAGTGGTTGCTTCTTCCAGTTCTTCAATCAGTTTTTTTCTTGTTTCGTTCCCACTCCTAGGTGCAAATAACAGACCTCCGACAGTTCCAGCAGCAGCTCCGAATAACAGTCCTTTGAAAAAGTTTTTAATCATCGCTGTGCACCTGCTTTACGATTGTTTCTTGAATAGCTTTTAGTTCTTCTGGTCCATAACTGTCTTGATGGTTGCCAAAGTGGATAGAAAAATCGTCCTCTTTGCTATAGCGAGGAACTAAATGGATATGTGAATGAAAAACAGATTGATAAGCTAATTCACGGTTGTTATTCAAGATATTAAGACCTTTCATTTCTGGAAAAGCTTTTTCTAATGCTTGAGCAATCTTAGGCACACGTGAAAAAACTTCTCCTGCAAGTTCAGGATCATATTCAAAAATATCTGCTACATGACGTTTAGGGACAACTAACGTGTGTCCTTTCGTTGCTTGAGAAATGTCTAAAAAAGCATAGACTTTGTCGTCTTCATAAATTTTATAGCTTGGGATTTCTTGATTGATGATTTTGCAAAAAATACAGTTTTCCATAAAAAACATCCTTTCCATAAAAAATAAATACTTCAGCTTAACTTTACCATAAGTTAAAGCCATTGTAAGGAAAAAAACAAAATACCGTCATTTTCTTCGTGGTATAATAAATAAAAATAAATGGCGGAGGAAAAAGAATGAGTTTAATTATCGATCATGTCACAGGAGGGTATGGCCATCTCCCTGTGTTAAAAGACATCAGTTTCAACGTACAGCCTGGAGAGATAGTAGGATTGATCGGGCTGAACGGAGCAGGGAAAAGTACAACCATCAAGCACATTATCGGTCTGTTGGAACCTTCAAAGGGAACGATAGAAATCAATCATCTATCTTTAAAGAAAAATACAGAAGAATATCGTAAACAAATTGGGTATATTCCAGAGACGCCTTCTTTATATGAAGAATTGACTTTGAGGGAACATATCGAAGTCACTGCGATGGCCTATGATATACCTATGGATACAGCAATGAAAAGAGCTGAAAAGCTGTTGGAGACTTTCCGTTTGTCTAATCGCCTTGACTGGTTTCCGGCTAATTTTTCAAAAGGGATGAAGCAGAAAGTGATGATCTTATGCGCCTTTTTGATCGAGCCTTCTTTATATATCATTGATGAACCATTCTTAGGATTGGACCCACTAGCTATCAATGCGCTGCTTGAATTGATGGTAGAGATGAAAAAAGAAGGAGCCGGTATTTTGATGTCTACGCATATTTTAGCTACTGCAGAAAAATACTGTGACCGTTTTGTGGTCTTACATAACGGAGAGATACGAGCAGATGGGACCCTTGAGATGTTGAGAAAAGAATTTCATCTGCCGGATTCTTCTTTGGACGAAATCTATATCGCTTTAACAAAGGAGCAGGCACATGAGTAGTTTTTTTCAAAAACGTTTAGCAAGGCATCAAAAGAAAATGATGAAATATATGCGCTATGTGTTGAACGATCATTTTGTTTTAGTTTGTCTTTTCTTAATTGGTGGCGTGGGATTGTACTATTCTAGCTGGTTGAAAACCTTGCATCCGCCTTTTGCACTTGGGGGGATGATAATCTCTGTATTTTGGATGCTCTGTTTATTTGTAGGCAAGATGGCTACTTTTGCGGAGGCAGCAGATATTGTTTTTTTACTTCCGAAAGAAAAAGAAATGCAGACCTATTTGGAACGAGCTTTTCGCTATTCTTGCATTTTTCCGATGATCCTTTTGATATTGGCATGCGGATTTGCTATGCCATTAGTGGTGGTTAGTACTCAGCAAGTCTTTTCGATGTTTTTCGTCTATCTGATCATATTATGGAGTTTGAAATTCAGTCATCTGCAAATCAAGCGAGCAGAATTGTTTCGGCTAGATCAACAGGTCATTCGTTATTGGAAAACAGGTTGGTTACTTTCTTCTATGCTCATTTTGCTTCTTTCATTTTATTGGCTGGTCTGGGCAGGGGTAGCAGGTGCATTGGTACAGGCAAGTCTATATTACTGGTTTTTGTGGAAGCAACAGGAAAAAGGATTGGATTGGGAGAAAATGGTGCACGTAGAAGAACAAAGGTTGCATCAAATCTATCAATTTATTAATTTATTCACCGATGTTCCTGAAATTACGGCAAAGGTAAAAAGAAGACGCTACTTGGATCCTCTATTGACTCATATTAAGAGAGAATCAAAAAACACTTATCTTTACTTGTTTGCAAGAAGATTGGCAAGAGGTTCTGATTTTAGTGGTCTTTATTTCCGGTTAGTAATTATAGGTGGGCTATTGATTTTCGGAGTGATCGACTTTTATTTTAGTCTGATAATCGGTTCTTTATTTTTATATTTGATCGGGTTCCAATTGTTGCCTTTAGCGAGCCAGTTCCGCTATATGGTGCTCGTTCAGCTTTATCCGATCCATGAGAATCAGAAGAAGCAGGCGATCCAGTATCTGCTCACATGGGTATTAGTTATCGCATCGGTTATCTTTGGGTTGATTGCTGCAGTCGTATTGGATGGTCAGCAGCGATGGGTTCCGCTAGCGGCTTATTTGATTGTTACGGGTCTCTTTGTTAAACTATATGTACCAACTCGTTTGAAGAAGATGTCAGACTGAAAACAAAGCTGTGTAGGTTAAAAATGAACTGAAAAATAGAGCGTTGACAGTAAGAATGCTGTTCGTTCTATTTTTTTTTTGAGAAAAGTCGGTTTTTTGAATGGCAAATAAATGAAAAAGAACGTATATGTGCTTGACGTGTAGTGATCAGGCGACTAGAATAATAAGTACTGCAAAACAAAGAGTAAGAGGACGGGAGAATGCATGATGGAGTTTCAGTTAGACCAAGAGTGGCGGTTACGTCCCATCAAAGGCGATACAGGAAAAACATACATAGGCATGCGTGATGAAGACAAAGTCTTTATTAAACGAAACACGACTCCGATGTTGGCTGCTCTTTCAAGGGAAGGAATTACACCAAAACTTGTTTGGACAAAACGAACGGGGAATGGCGATACCTTGACAGCACAAGAATGGCTAGAAGGCCGCTTGCTAACTCCTAATGAGATTGGTCAAAGAAATGACGTAATTGATGTTTTGTACCATTTACATCATTCAAATTCTCTTAAAACCATGCTGACCCGTATCGGCGGACGTGTTATGACGCCGGAGAAGATGTTGCAAAAATATGAAAAAGAATTACCAGAAGAACTCCAGAAAAATCAATTTCTGCAAATCGTCCATCGATTTCTTCGTGAGCAGATCCCGCCGATAGATAAGGAAAATCTATCAGTAGTGCATGGAGATGTAAATCATCGAAATTGGTTAGTATGTAAAAATTATTTATATCTCGTGGATTGGGATTCAATCATGTTTGCAGACCCTGCGGTAGATATTGCAACGATTTTAGGAAATTATGTGCCTCTATCCAGTTGGAATCAATGGCTGATCAGTTATGGCATACGTCCGACTGACGAAATGCTTGAAAAGTTTCACTGGTATGCGGCCATGAATTTGCTCCAAGAAATCACTAGATACTGCAAACGTGAAGATCATCGACGAATGAACGAAGAAATTTTACAATTAAAACGAATTTTCAGTGGCTGAGGTTTGGCCCAAACTCTGCGGAGATTTGGCCAGACCTTTTTAATTAGAGAAAGGAATGGAGATAAATAATGCGTGTCCGAAATCGTCCGGGAGCAGCGGAAATGCTAGCGGCTCACCCGAATTTTGTAATTAGTGATCCAACATTGTGGAAGGGAAAATGGAATGAATTGTTTGGAAACGATCATCCAATCCACATTGAGATTGGAATGGGGAAAGGCCAGTTCATTACTGGAATGGCAAAAGCCCATCCTGAAATCAATTATATTGGAGTAGAAATGCAAGTAAGTGTTGTTTCTATAGCATTAGACAAGTTGATCGAACAACCGCTTCCTAACCTGAAGCTTCTGCATGTGGATGGATCAGCATTGACAGAATATTTCGCTGACAGCGAAGTAGATCAGATCTATCTGAATTTTTCTGATCCATGGCCGAAAAAACGACATGAAAAACGGCGCTTGACATACAAAACTTTTCTTGCTGTAGATGAACAGATCCTTCGCCCAAATGGAGAAATCCATTTCAAAACAGATAATCAAGGATTGTTTGAGTATTCGCTGGCAAGTTTTTCTCAATATGGCATGATCCTCAAACAGGTATGGTTGGATTTGCATCAAAGTCAATTTGAAGGCAATATTATGACGGAGTATGAAGAAAAATTTTCTTCGAAAGGTCAACGTATTTATCGAGTAGAAGCTCGATTTCAAGATAAGGCCAAAAAGAAAAGTCTGTGAATGAACTTTTTACTTTCATAAAAATATAAATCAAATCCCAGAAAACACATTACATCTGTCATGTGCATTTTCTGGGACTTTTTTGATTTAAGATATACCTATTTCCTCGGTTTTCAACAAGGTGGAATCAATTGGAATCGAGAGAATGAAAATAATCCTTTGTCGGTGATCTTCAATTCGGGTATGACAGATAAGGTTAAGAAAGAAAGTGTCAAAAAAGGATCAAAGGTTTTAGCTGCCCCTAGTTGATGTGTTTCAGCTATTAATTCATTCAGCTGTTCATTGACGACCAAAAAAGGTTCCTGTGTCATGATGCCGCCTATCGGTAGAGGAAGACAAGCTATTTCCTTCTGTTTGTTGACAACAGTCATCCCGCCACCTTTTTGAATCAAAAGATTAGCAGCATACAGCATATCCTCATCATTTGTCCCCACGACAACTAGATTATGAGAGTCATGAGCAATCGTTGTCGCTATCGCCCCTTGTTTCAGCTGAAATCCTTTTACGATGCCTAACCCAATATTTCCGGTTTGATGGTGACGCTCGATCACCGCAATCTTTAATTGGTCTTTTTCGATTGAAGGAATGAATCGTTCGCCTTGTCGGTCCACTTTTTCTACCAAATCGTTCGTGACGAGACTATTCGGGATAATTTCGATCACATGGGCTTGCGAAGAAGGGAGAAGCAGCTCTAACGAACGAGGGTGCAATGGTTGAGCATTTAGGTTTGGTAGACAGCATGTATATGGATTTGAATGATCAGCAAATAAATGGTCTTCGAGTTGACCAGATTGGACGACCAATGTTCCCTTATAGAAAACTTCATGAATTGGCAGCTTGGTAAGATCGTCTGTTAAGAAGAAATCAGCTTGATACCCAGGAGCAATCGCACCTAGTGTTTTCAAATCAAAACATTCTGCTGCATTCAATGTTGCCATCTGGATTGCCTGTAATGGATCAATTCCCATTGAAATAGCTTGACGGACGATATGGTCAATTGATCCTTCTTTAACTAAATCATTGATGAGTTTATCATCGGTGACAAAGAAGCATCTTCTTGAATTATCAGGCGTGATCGCCGGTAGTAGCGAGGCCAGATCTTTTGCAACGGTCCCTTCTCGAACCATTAAATACATACCAAGATCCAAACGTTCTTTAGCCTCTTTTGCAGTTGTAGCTTCATGATCCGTCCGAATACCTGCTGCGGGATAAACATTTAATTCTTCCATGCCGATACCAGCTGCATGTCCGTCAATCTTTTTCTTATGCTGGTGCATCAACTGGATCTTTTCTAGGATATCTGCTTCATTATTTGCTACTGCTTGATAGTTCATGACTTCAGCTAAACCTAAAACTTCGGGATTTTGTAAAAAAGGTGCCAGATTTTTGGCATTTAGATTTGCACCATTTGTCTCAAATGGGGTGACAGGTACACAAGAAGGGAGCATAAAGAAAATATTCATAAGCGTTTGTCTTGCGTCTTCTATCATAAATTGAAGACCAGTACTCCCAGCGATGTTTCCTATTTCGTGGGGATCTGTTACTACAGTAGTGACTCCATGAAGCAAGGATACTTTTGAAAATTCACTTGGTGATAAAAGTGAGCTTTCAATATGCACATGGCCATCAATGAATCCTGGTACTAGATATTGCCCATTAGCATTATGTACGCTTTTTCCTTCATATTCACCAATCCCTACGATCATTCCTTCGTAAATCGCTACATCTTTTTCCATGATCTCTTTCGTAAAGACATTGACGATCTTAGCCTGTTTGATCACTAGATCAGCGGGCTTTTTTTTACTTGCTACTTCGATGTATCTCTTTAATGTTGATTCCAATGGAATGCCTCCCAAGATAAATTTTTATAAGTATAACATAAATTCGTTTTTTGCCAATGTTTTTTAATAAATTCATTTTATTTGAAACAAAAAGTTCAAAAAGACGTATGTTTTTTGTGGAGGGGAGAATAATGGAAATAAAACGATTATCCGATCAAATGATAAGTGAAAGTTTCGCCAAACATGCCCAAGACGTATATGTCTTGCCAGCTTCAGAAGTATTTTACATCTATTTTCGCTATGGCAAAAAACGAACATTCTGGAAGGAAGTATCTTCGGCAGATGGCCAGCAATTGATTTCAAGACTTAAGTATTTGGGACAAATGGATATCGGAGAAAAAAGAAAAGCTCAATTAGGTGCATTGACCTATTCTTTAGAAAAACAGAAGGTTCGGTTACGACTGTCTTCTGTAGGAGATTACCTTCAACGAGAAAGCTTAGTGATTCGGCTATTATACGGTATTTCTGAAACACCTCATCGTTGCTTTAATTCTCTAGATTTTGAAACTATTTTGCAGAAAACCTTTAGACGTGGATTATATCTATTCAGCGGACCAGTCGGGTCAGGAAAGACGTCATTGATGTATCGGTTAGCTTTGAAAGAAAAACGGCAAGTAATCACGATTGAAGATCCTGTAGAGATCGAAGAACCATTCTTTCTGCAATTGCAGATCAATCCCAAAATAGCACAGACTTATGACACACTTTTGAAGCTCGCATTACGGCATTGCCCTGATTTGTTGATCATTGGCGAAATAAGAGATGAATCAACTGCACATGCTGCGGTAAGAGCTGCACTAACGGGACATCGGGTATTCGCAACCGTACATGCACGCAATCTTGAAGGTACATTGATCAGAATCCATGAACTAACAAAGAAAAAAGAAGAGCTATCTGAATGTCTAGCTGGAGTCATTTATCAAGAACTTTTGGAAGATGCCGATCATCATCCTTCTGTCTTGTGGAGTTATCAATTTATGGAGGAAGAACCAGTAAAAAAATCATGGGAGGAAAGCTATGAAGAAGCTCAGAAAAAAACTTGGCAGTCAGAACTATTCTAAAGGACTGACAAGAAGCCAGCAAAACCAGTTTGCACAAACCATGGGAGAACTGCTTTTAACTGGTTTTAGTTTGCAAGAATCCCTTTATTTATTACTCACGATCCGTTCGTTCCAGCCTGCTATTTTGGCAAACATCCAACATCAGCTAAAGGAAGGACAACCGTTTAGTGAAGTACTTTCGCAAACAGGGTATGGAGCAGAACAACTGGTACAGATCGAATTAGCTGAACTTCACGGGAATCTGCCGGCAACTTTGTTGGAAATTGCCAAACAGTTTCGTCTGGTCGAAGGATTTCGCAATGATTTGAAAAAGCTGCTTGCCTATCCGATGCTATTGCTCACCTTTTTGCTAGGTATCTTATTTAGTATGCGTTTGCTCGTTTTACCTCAGCTTATTGGTTCAGGGATGGTTATGGAAGAGCATTGGGGGATTCAGCTGATACAAGTCTTTCACTGGTACGTTCTACTATTTATCCTCGTGGTTGCTTTATTGACTTTTCTAGTAAGGTATCGGCTGATGAAATTGTCTCCTATTGATCGGAGTGAATGGATCAGCAGACAATTGGTGATTGGGCCGATATATTCCTTGTATCAATCTGCTTATTTGTCGCTAGAGATTGGCAAACTTTTTCATGAAGGTTTCGAATTAAGGCAAATCATCGTTTGCTTGAAGGAGACGAAACAAGAAAGTCTCCTTCAACACCTTGCTTCCAAGATGATACAAGGATTGGAGGCCGGTATACCATTAGCTGATCAGTTCCAGAATTACCGTTTTCTATCTGAAGAATTCAGCAAGATTATTTTGCAGGGAGAGGCAAAGGGAAATTTAGGGAAAGAGCTGATATTTTACAGCGAATGGACAAGAAAACAGCTTTTCAAACGACTTCAGCACTGGCTGCATTTTATTCAGCCAATCATTTTTTTGGGCGTAGCGGTTTTGATTTTACTGGTTTATGCTGCTGTTTTATTACCTGTTTATGGAAGTATCGAGGAGGTCTTGCCATGAAAAAGAAAAGAACACCTTATTATAGCGGTTTTACATTAATCGAAATGCTGATCGTTTTACTGATCATCAGTGTACTAGTACTGTTGTTTGTCCTCAATTTGTCACATTATAGGAATCATGTAGACCAAGAAAGTCGTGAAGCAATCATTCAGTTGGTAGACACACAAAAAGAGCTCTACGCGCTTCAAAACAATGGAAGAATCCCTACCGTGGAGGAATTATTGAATGAAGGCTATATCAAACGAGAACATGCAGACATCTACCAGCGACCTTGAAGGTAAAACATTAGCATCAGGATATACGTTGTTTGAGTCACTCTTACTGATTTTATTGCTTACAACAATTCTTTCTTTTCCAGTTCTCGCATTTTCTGCATGGAAGAATGAATTGGCAGTCTATCAATTTTTCAGCCAGTTTGAAAAACGAATCTATACCACTCAAAAAATCGCTATTGTGAACCAAATCCAAACAGGTTTTTATTGGAACAATGACGAAAATCAGATCATTTTTCGTATGTCCCAACCCGATGAAGCGAGCTGGAAAGTATTAGATATTCCTGATGAGATTACCTTGAAACGCCATGCTTCCATCACTTTTGCTGCTGGAACAGGAAATGAAAGTTCACTAAAAGCGTATCAATTTTATTGGGAAGAAAAAGGGCAAACGATTACGTATCAATTCCAGATGGGGAGTGGACGCTATACAAAAAGAATTGAATAGAAAAGGGTTTATTTTATTAGAGTCCCTTACAGCGCTGATGATTGCTTCCGTCTGTGTGTACTTAGTGAGTTTTGGTCAGCTTTTTTTACTTCAGGCAGAAAAGAACAGCGGGGAGGAAATGCTACTTATTCGAATGGTTTACGAAGATACCAAGACACAGCGGATATATCACAAAAGACCAGAGCGAAGTGAAGAAATGATTATGTACGATATCCAAATTATCGAAAATAATGGAGTAATCGAAAAAGTGCTTGTCAATATGGAGAAAGAAGCGATCAATATTGAAAAAACAAGAAATCCCGGCATTTACGCTGATTGAATGTCTAATCGGACTAATGATAGTAAGCAGTATATTGCTGTCATTCAATCTTTTGATCCAGCAAACCATCCAAGTAAGTGACTTTCTGCAGCGTAAAGATCAAAAAGAGTGGCTGATATTTTTAGCACAATTAGAAGAGGAACTTAACAGCAGTCACAATGTTTCCGTGAAAAATCAGCAATTGCATTACACTGTAGAGGATAAACAGTACATCATCGAAAGATATCAGACGATGATACGTAAAAGAAGAACTTCCGGCGGACATCAACCTATGTTAACAAGTATCACTGAGCTTCAATTATTGGAAAAAGAACACACAATTTCTTTTTATGTACACTTTGAAAATGGAGAAGATGGATATGCCATATGGACAAAAAATGATCAATAGAAAATGTTGTAAGGGCTCTATTTTATTTTCTGTGTTGCTTTTATTTCTTTTATGTACGTTTTTATTAACGGCAGCATTAGAAAGCTATCGTTTGTCAATGGATCTGAATATACGAATAAAAAATTATTATATAGCAAAAATAATGAAACAGATGGCTCTATCGGAACAGTCTATACTTGCTGAGAAGTCGGAAGGGATTTTTTACTACACAACGGGATCTGTAACATATCAATGGGTACAACAGTCTCTATTCTTGGAGGTAGAAGTCTCGCCGTTTATCTTTCGATTCATAGAAGAAGTAAAAAATGATACAGATACTGGTACAGAATGAGGAATTGTTCGTGAAAACGCCCTCTTTTCTGTTATAACACTGTTTTTAATAAAAAAATGTTTGCCGTTTCACAAATAAAAAACAGTGAAAACGATTGAAATTTTGTCAATTGTTCGATAGAATTAAACAGGTGAAAAAATTGTTATAATATATCTAGAAATGAGGTGCACCATGTTACCAGAAAAAATGGAACAAGGGTTCAATCAGAACCTGGAAGCTATTCAGCTTTTACAGAATGCATTGGGAACTTCCTTTTTAGAAGCCTATGTCGAAAATGCAGAAAATCTAATAGATGATTATCAAGTACGTGTGGTGGATGGAGTGCCGACAAAAGAGACAGCACAACGGATCACAGCTCTTTATGAAGAGTTGAAAAAACTTTCTTTCGAGCCAGAAGAATGGCGCAGATTGTCTCAACTGCTTTTATTGAAGGGCAACCAGACAGAACATCTGCAGGCGAACCATCAACTCACTCCTGATAGTATCGGTTTTTTATTTGTTTTTCTTATTGAACAACTATACACAAATAAAAAGGAACCAGTTAAGATTCTGGATATTGCGGCAGGAATGGGCAACTTGTTATTAACAGTTCTTTTAAACCTATCGAATGCGGGGTATCAAACAGAAGGATTTGGTGTGGATATTGATGATACATTGTTGGCTGTGGCAGCTTCTACAAGTGATTTGACACAAGCAAATGTTCAATACTTCCATCAAGACGGGTTGCAGGATTTATTAATCGATCCTGTCGATTTTGCAATCAGCGATTTGCCGATCGGTTATTATCCGAATGACGAAAAAGCAAAAGAATTTTTAACAAGTACCGAAGAAGGCCACAGTTATGCACATCATTTATTGCTGGAGCAATCAATGAAATACGTGAAGCCGGATGGTTTTGGTTTGTTTTTGATGCCAAGCGGTTTTTTAGAAACGGATCAAAGCGAAGAAATCAAAAAATGGTTTAAAGAAGAAGGCTATCTTCAAGGAATGATTCAATTGCCAGATGAGTTGTTCCGCAACAAACAATCACAAAAAAGTATTTTGATCTTACAGAAAAAAGGACCACAAGCAAAACAAGTAAAAGAAGTACTGCTTGTGAAACTTGCTTCACTAAAAGAACCAGAGAAGGTGACGGAATTTTTCAACGAGTTTAAAAACTGGAAATCATCTGCTCTGTAATCATTCAACGAGAAGGAGAGTCATATGTCTAAAACAATTGCAATCAATGCTGGGAGTTCAAGTTTGAAGTGGCAATTATATCAAATGCCAGAAGAAACCGTAGTTGCGAAAGGGATCGTCGAACGTATCGGTTTACAAGATTCTATTTTTACGATCAAGTACGGCGATAGTCAAAAATTCGAACAAATCATGGATATCGAAAACCACGAAGTAGCAGTAAAAATGCTGTTAGATCAGTTGATTGAACTGCAAATTTTAAGTTCTTATGATGAAATCACCGGTGTAGGGCACCGTGTTGTTCACGGAGGAGAAACTTATGGGGATTCAGTAGTGATCGATGAGGGAGTAATGGACCGCATTGCTGAATTAGCAGAATTTGCTCCTTTGCATAACCCTGCTAACCTGATGGGAATCAAAGCCTTTAAAAAGATTTTACCTGACATTTTGAGCGTAGCTGTATTCGATACATCTTTTCACTCAACAATGCCAAAGCAAAATTATTTATACAGCTTGCCAGTGTCTTATTACGAAGATTTCAAAGTAAGAAAATATGGCTTCCATGGCACAAGTCATCGTTATGTATCGGAACGTGCAGCAAAATTATTGAACAAACCGATTGAAGAGCTAAAAATCATTACTTGCCACTTAGGAAACGGAGTATCAATCACAGCTGTAAATGGTGGTAAATCCATGGATACTTCTATGGGATTCACGCCATTAGCTGGTGTGACAATGGGTACGCGTTCAGGCGATATCGATCCAGCTGTTCTTCCATACTTAATGGAAAAATTAGAGATTGATATTGATGAAATGATCAATGTTTTGAATAAAAAATCTGGTTTGCTAGGCCTAACAGGATTGTCTAGCGATATGCGTGATCTTGAAAAAAACTATGAAAAAGAACACATTCGTTTAGCTTATGATATCTTCGTGGATCGCATCCGAAAATATATCGGCGGATACGTGACAACGATGAATGGTGTCGATGCAATCGTCTTTACTGCTGGTATCGGCGAAAATGACGGACATGTACGCAATGAAATCATTAAAGGTATGTCTTGGTTTGGCTGTGAAATCGATCCAGCGTTGAATGAATTGCATGGTGAAGAAGTAGATATCTCTACAAAAGAATCAAAAGTAAGAGTATTAGTGATTCCAACAGATGAAGAACTAATGATTGCCCGTGACGTGGAGCGTTTGCGCGGCTAAAAATACACGCGTGTTCTCTTTAGAAAATGGATAATTTTATATCCGTTTTCTAAGAGGACATGCTTTTTTATTTTTTACACAGAAGGATCTGAATATAAAGAAGTGAGTGAATCCAAGTATTCTTTGAATCGTGAGAGGAAAGACGCTCAATAAGCGAATTTATTTTTTGAAGAACAAAAAAAGCTGTGTCCAGACAAGTGATCTTCAAAAGTTTTACTTTTGAGATCCCCTCTGAAACACAGCTTTTCATCAATTAGTCTTTTTTAGGAGGCAATTGGTTTTCTAAATCAGTTCGAACAACAAGCACATCGCAAGCCGCGTTTCTAATAACATATTCAGAAACAGAACCAATAAATAAACGTTCTACAGCATTCAATCCTGTAGCTCCTAACATAATCAAATCTACTTGATTATCTTCTGGGATTTCTTTCGCAATCAGTTGTTTTGGTGAGCCATATTCTACGACAGAGGTTACATTATTCAAGCCAGCTTTCTTTGCGTTGCTTTCATAATCTGCCAATGTTTGCTTTGCCATTTCAGTAGCTTGTTCTGCCAACATTCCATCAAATGATGAAACGGTTTGGAAAGAACGTGTGTCAATGACATGTGCTAATAGAAGTTCTCCGTTATTTCGGATAGCTACATTGACCGCCTTTTTAAAAGCTAATTCAGCTTCATCAGAACCATCCACGGCAACCATGATTTTTTTGTATTGTTGTAACATAAGCATTCACTCCTTAAGTCAATCGTGTTGTACTCTTTTATTGTAGAACACTTTGTGGAAAAAGAGAATTATTTACTGCTTTGGTTCAGCAATTTTTTTTGCAAAGCGGATACTGAAGGTGGCAGAAACGAGAATCACGATCAATAAAAAGATCAAAGCGATGAAGCGTTGATTGAAAAAAGCGGCTAAAATACCCATAACGCCTAAAACAGCATACGCAGCTCCATAAAATTGTAGGAATCCTTGATTTTTGTCATTTTTCTTGATCAATACAAAAAAGATATCCTGTTTATTAAATAAATAATAGCTAACGAATAATAATAGTAAAGTGGCGATAATCATCAAAATCCTAATCATGAACAAATCCTCCAAAATAAGCAACAAATAGAAAAAGCAATTTGCCAAGAGCAAATTGCTTTATTCTTTAAAAGATGGTAATCTCCGTTAATGCCGTTATTTGTCCTGTAGTATTGATCCCGCGAATTCAAGCAGGTGGGTCCCATGGTCGTAGCTTCGAACTACCAAATGATAAGGCATGTTACCAGCAGTGACACAAGACGGGTCCCAAGATATCAATAAAAATGTTCGGTCAACACACAAAGAGGACAATTCGAACATCACAGATTTCCCATCTCTATAGTAGCATATGAATTTAAAAAGAGCAATGAGAGAGCTCGCAGAAATAGAACCGTTTTCTTGTTTAATTTTTTGGGGGATGTTTTTTCCACTCTTTTATGCGGTAATACTGTTGACCTAGCGCCTGTTCATATTTTCCTGTATCCTTTGGCTGGTAATATTGAACATTTTTTAGCCTATCTGGTAAATATTGCTGATCGACCCAAGCATGATCGAAATGATGAGGATACTGATAACCCACACCGCGGTTGAGGGATTTCGCACCTTTGTAATGGCTATCTCTCAAGTGGTCGGGAACATCTCCAGCTTTACCCTCTCGAATATCAGCAAGTGCTGCATCTAATGCCATATAGGCAGAATTGGATTTGGGCGACAAGCAAAGATCAACGACGACATCTGCTAGCGGGATACGTGCCTCAGGTAACCCTAATCGTTCAGCAGCTAATACAGCGTTTACTGTACGCGCAGCAGCAGCAGGATTGCCTAAACCTATATCTTCATAACCGATAACCATCAGGCGACGACAAATACTTGCCAGATCACCTGCTTCAACTAGACGGGCGAGATAATGAAGGGCAGCATCCACATCACTTCCGCGAATCGATTTTTGAAACGCTGAAATAACGTCATAATGAGCATCTCCATTTTTGTCATGGGTAAGAGCTTTTCTTTGGACACATTCTTCGATAATCGACAGAGTAAGATGAATCTTTCCTTCTTTATCTGGAGGAGTCGATCGTGCAGCCAGTTCCAATCCATTCAATGCACTACGCAAATCGCCATTCGTTGCACGCGAAAGGTGAAGAAGAGCCTCTTCATCTAACTGAATTGCTTGTTGACTAAGACCGCGTTCCTTATCCTTTAAGGCATGTTCCACTGCCAACTGGATGTCTTGCTCTATTAATGGCTTGACTTCAAAAATCTGTGTGCGGCTGCGGATCGCTGGATTGATAGTAATATAAGGATTTTCAGTAGTCGCTCCGATCAAGATGATTCGGCCACTTTCTAAATGAGGAAGCAGAAAATCCTGTTTTGTTTTATCTAATCGGTGTACTTCATCCAATAAGAGGATCACAGTACCACTCATTTTAGCTTCTTCCGCTACAACCTGCAGATCTTTTTTTGAATCTGTAGCAGCGTTCAGCATGCGAAATGCATAATTAGTAGAACCGGCAATCGCACTTGCGATACTCGTTTTTCCAGTACCAGGAGGCCCATATAAAATCATGGAAGAGAGCATGCGAGCATCGACCATGCGGCGTATGATTTTTCCTTCACCGACTAGATGCTGCTGACCAACGACTTCATCGATCGTTCGAGGTCGCATGCGATAAGCCAATGGCTGTTGCATAGGATTTTCCTCCTTCTTGTTTTTACGTTCCTTAATTATAACATATTTAGTAATATAGCTAGAAAGAACAGCCTTCTGTTGTTTTGTTTTCATAGCTTATCCAACTAATATTGTGTATGATAAAGTAGGTGAGAAAAATGACGGATAAACAAAAGATAGATGAATTTTTTTGGAATAAAACGACGCCGGAAGTAGCGCGGGATTTATTGGGGATGTATTTGGAGCATGAAACACCAGAAGGAAGATTAGCTGGATATATTGTAGACGCGGAAGCATACCTAGGTCCAGAAGACGAGGCCGCCCATAGCTATGGTTTAAGAAGAACACCACGTGTGCGGGCAATGTATGAAAAACCAGGTACGATCTACCTTTACACGATGCATACTCATCGGATTTTGAACATCATCACTCAGCCAGAAGGGATTCCTCAAGGAGTAATGATACGTGCAATCGAACCAGCTGCAATGATTGAACAAATGAGTAAAAATCGTGGTGGAAAAACTGGTCCAGATATCAGCAACGGTCCTGGAAAATTAGTGGAAGCATTAGCAATTCCTCAAGAACTCTACGGTCAGTCTATAGCAGATAGTTCATTACGTTTAGTTTTTGAGAAAAAGAAGATACCAAAAAAAATCGATGCTTTGCCTAGGATCGGTATCCCGAACAAAGGGGAATGGACAGAAAAGCCGTTGCGTTTTGTTGTGTCTGGCAATCCATATATCTCTTTACAAAGAAAAAACCAAATCGAGGAAGATTGGGGTTGGAGGAAAGAAAATGAAAAAGAAGGATCTATTAACATACTTAGATGAAATAATCGAAAAACAAGTGACGGACTATGATGTGGCTTTAGATTGGGATACAAAAAATCATACGATCGAAATCGTTGTTCGTTTGTTTGCGGAAAATAAAGCACAATTTGAGATTGATGATGCAGAAGGGATTGTTTCGCAAGAACCAATTATCGAATTTGAAGATGGCGTACTCCTTTTTAATCCTCAGAAATCTGTTTTTGATGAACAAAATTATCTAGCAGCAATCCCCTATGAAGGAAAAAAAGGGTTGGCAAAATCAGTAGCTGATTCTTTAGTGGAATATTTGAATGAAGTATTAGCACAAGGGCAAAGTGATTTGCTTGATTTTTTAGATGAAGATGATGACGAAGCTGTATTCGAACTCCATTGGGATAATCAGAAACTAGCAGAGTTAGTAGAAGCAAAACAGCAAAATGAAACAGAGACTTATTTACCGTACCCAAGTTATTAAGGAGTGACAGACATGAAATGGAATGAAGTAAAAGTAGAAACCGAAAGTGAAGCAGTCGAAGCGGTCGCTAATATTTTGATGGAGGCAGGAGCGAGTGGTGTTGCGATTGAAGACTCTTTAGATGTTGAACATTTTAAATCGGATCAATATGGTGAAATTTTAGATAAAAATGATTTTACATCGTTGAAAGAAGGCGCGCTAGTCATGGCTTATTTTCCAGAAACGACTTTTTTACCGGAAATCTTGCCTTTTATCAAAGATCGTATCACGCAATTGCCTGAGTTTGGTCTAGCGATTGGAAAAAACAAAGTAACTGTTAGCGAAGTAGAGGAAAGCAATTGGGCAACAGCATGGAAGAAATATTATCATCCGGTGCGTATTACGCGAATGCTGACGGTTGCGCCAAGCTGGGAAAACTATCAGACAGAAGATCCTCTAGAAAAAATCATCACATTAGATCCAGGTATGGCGTTTGGAACAGGCACCCATCCGACGACTTCTTTGACATTGACAGCACTAGAAACAGTATTGCGTGGTGGCGAAACATTGTTAGATGTTGGAACTGGTTCGGGTGTACTAAGTATTGCAGCAAAATATCTTGGTGCGAAAGATGTCTATGCCTTTGATTTAGACGAAGTAGCCGTTCGTTCAGCGAAAGAAAATATGGATATGAATGAAGTAGCCAAAGATGTCCACGTATCAGCTAATGATCTTTTGAAAGGAATCGAGATTGAAAGTGATGTAATCGTTGCGAACATTTTAGCAAATATCATCTTATTGATGATCCCGGATGCTTGGCGTTTACTAAAACAAACAGGGACATTGATCGTTTCAGGAATCATTGAAGAGAAGAAGCAAATGGTTCTAGATGCTATGATAGAACAAGGATTCATCGTGGATCAAATTTTCCAACAAAAAGACTGGTATGCAATTATTTTGAAAAAACCAGAGGTGGAATAGATGCAGCGATATTTTTTGAAAGAATCGTATGAACCAAAAGACAATTTTATTTTAAAAGGGGAAACCTATCATCACATTGTACGGGTTATGAGAATGGAACCGAAAGATGAAGTTTTTTTGGCATTCAATGATCAGATAGCCGTTGTTGCAGAAATCACAAAAATCACCGAAGATGCTGTTTATCTGAAAGAAATTAAAAAAGAAGAAAACCAAAAGGAATTGCCAAGTTCGATAACCATAGCGAGCGGCTATCCTAAAGGAGAGAAGTTGGATTGGATTATTCAGAAATCCACTGAATTAGGCGCACAAGCTTTTCTTGGGTTTCCGGCATCAGCCTCTGTGGTTAAATGGGATGCAAAGAAACGCATGAAGCGACAACAAAGGCTTGAAAAGATTGCTCAAGAGGCAGCAGAACAATCCCATCGGCAAATCGTGCCCTCAGTAGAGTTACTGGAAACGAAACGTGACTTATTTGAACGGCTAGATGATTATGACGTGGTCTTGGTTGCTTATGAGGAATCAGCAAAGCAAGGCGAAAAATCAAATGTAGCCAAAATTCTTAGTGAAACAAAACCGGGCAGTCGAATCTTAGCTGTCTTTGGACCAGAAGGCGGCTTATCCCACGAGGAAATCAATTATTTCGTAGAACACAAAGGGATACTATGTGGATTAGGACCAAGAATCCTCCGTACAGAAACAGCGCCTCTTTATTTATTAAGTGCTGCTAGCTATCAATGGGAGTTAATGGATCCCTCTCATAGCTAACGTTTTTCAACAATAAAAGAGTATCGACGGAAAGAATTGAAAAAATAGGGAACAATTTGTATAATAGAAACAATTATTTGTACAATGAATACGAAAAATTGTTTGAAAAAGCTTTTTAAAAGCGAACATTTCCGTAAAAAAATGTATAACTTCACGGATTTTGGGGCAACTATCAAACAGATATTTGTCCCGATTCCTGTTTTACCGAAAAAGAAAGGGGGATCGATTCCTGTGCCAAAAGAAGAAATTTTAACGGGTCCCGGTGTCATAAAGCTCGTTAGTCAATATATGGGGCCCGAACATGTAGCATTTGTTGAGAAAGCATGCGAATATGCGACTGCTGCACATGACGGACAGTTTAGAAAATCAGGAGAACCCTACATTATCCATCCTATCCAAGTCGCAGGTATATTAGCAGATTTAAAAATGGACCCCCACACAGTGGCTACTGGCTTCTTGCATGATGTTGTTGAAGATACAGAAGTCACCTTAGAAGATCTGAGAGAAGAATTTGGCGATGATGTCGCTATGTTAGTAGACGGAGTAACCAAATTAGGGAAAATAAAATACAAATCCCACGAAGAGCAGCTAGCAGAAAACCATCGAAAGATGCTGCTGGCAATGGCTCAAGATTTACGCGTTATCATGGTCAAATTAGCTGATAGACTACATAACATGCGTACGTTGAAACATCTGCGGGAAGATAAGCAAAGAAGGATTGCTCAAGAAACTTTAGAAATCTATGCACCTCTTGCACATCGTTTAGGTATCAGCCGAATCAAATGGGAATTAGAAGATACAGCACTTCGTTATCTTAATCCAAAACAGTATTACCGTATCGTTCATTTGATGCAGACGAAGCGAGAAGAACGTGAAAAATACGTGAATGGTACTGTTGAGGATATTCGAGTAGCAACAGAAGAGCTGGGGATTTTTGCAGAGATCTATGGACGGCCAAAACATATTTATTCGATCTATCGTAAAATGAAAGACCAGAAAAAGCAGTTCAACGAAATCTATGACTTGCTAGCTATTCGAGTAATCGTAGACTCAATCAAGGATTGTTATGCTGTATTAGGTGCGATCCACACAAAATGGAAACCAATGCCTGGCAGATTCAAGGACTATATTGCCATGCCGAAAGCTAATATGTACCAATCTTTGCATACTACAGTGATTGGTCCGGCAGGAAATCCAGTAGAAATCCAAATCCGTACACAGGAAATGCATGAAATTGCTGAATTTGGGGTGGCTGCGCACTGGGCGTATAAAGAAGGAAAAAATGAAAAAGTAGAACCAGATGGTATGACGAAACAATTAAGCTGGTTCCATGAGATACTTGAACTCCAAGATGAAAGCTATGATGCCTCTGAATTTATGGAAGGTGTAAAAGGAGATATCTTTAGTGATAAAGTCTATGTCTTCACGCCCAAAGGAGACGTTACTGAGCTGCCAAAAGGATCTGGACCACTGGACTTTGCATACAGTATCCATACAGATATCGGTAATAAAACCACTGGTGCAAAAGTAAATGGCAAAATGGTGCAACTTGATTACAAATTAAAAAACGGGGATATCATAGAAATCATGACTTCTCCAAATTCATTTGGTCCAAGTCGTGACTGGTTGAAATTGGTGGCAACTAGCAAAGCAAGAAATAAGATCAAGCGTTTCTTCAAAGCACAAGATCGGGAAGAAAATGTGATCAAAGGTCACGAGTCTGTGGTCAAGTGTATTACAGATTTAGGGTTTACACCTAAAGATATTTTGACAAAAAACAAACTTCAAGAAGCACTTGATCGTTTTAACTATCAATCAGAAGATGATTTATATGCAGCTGTAGGATATGGGGAAGTCAGTCCTTTGACGATGGCCAATCGTCTGACAGAAAAAGAACGGAAAGAACAAAAAATCGAGCAGCAAAAGCAAGAAGCAGAAGAAATCATGAATCAGCCGAAAAAAGAACCTGAGAAAATGAAAGTACGTCATGAAGGTGGCGTTGTCATTCAAGGGGTAGAAAACTTACTGATTCGTATCAGCCGATGCTGTAATCCGATTCCTGGTGATGATATCGTTGGCTACATCACTAAAGGCAGAGGGATATCCATCCATCGTCGAGATTGTCCGAATGTTCAGCCTGATAAACCAAATGTAGCAGAACGTTTGATTGAAGTCGAATGGGAAGATACATCGAATACACGAAAAGAGTATGATGCAGACTTGGAAATCTACGGCTATAACCGTTCAGGCTTATTGAATGATGTACTTCAAACAGTCAATGCGCTGACGAAAAATCTCAACAGCGTCGAAGCTCGGACGAATAAAGATAAAATGGCGACAATCCATTTGACGGTTGGTATCCAGAATTTGTCCCACCTAAAAAGTATCGTGGATAAAATCAAAGCAGTACCTGATGTCTACAGTGTACGCCGGACGAATGGATAGGAGGGCCAGATATGAGAGCAGTCATTCAACGGGTGAGTCAAGCGGCAGTGTCAGTTGATCAGCAAGAGATTGGAAAAATTGGCTGTGGCCTACTCGTTTTATTAGGTATCCATGAAACAGATACGCCAAAAGATGTGGAATATCTAGTAAAAAAAATCGCACAAATGCGTATTTTTGAAGATGATCAAGGAAAAATGAATATTAGTGTAGAAGACGTAGGAGGACAAATTTTAAGTGTCTCTCAATTCACACTATTTGCGGATACGAAAAAAGGAAATCGACCAAGTTTTGTGGAAGCCGCACGACCAGAAATAGCTATTCCTTTATACGAATCGTTCAATGAAGGAATCAGAAGTCGCGGCATCACAGTCGCTACCGGACAATTCGGAGCAGATATGTCGATTTCTCTCGTCAATGATGGACCTGTAACGATTATTATTGATTCTAAAAACAAATAAAGTCAGTTAGTTTTCATCAATAAGAAATATAAATCAAGTCGTTTAAGTTAGACTGAAAAACTCTAACTTAAGCGACTTTTTTCTCGTCTACAAAAAGCGCTTCTTTTGTCAGCAGTCAGAAAAAAAGTTAAGCTTAAATTATACAAGTTATTTTTAGGAGGTTGCTGAAGATGAAAGAAGTACCAGTAGTAGATGTCAAAATCACGGATCTAAAAAGATTGTATCAAAAGGGATACAACATGTTGGAGGAGTTACGTCATGAAGCAGACGCTCCCGTTGTCAAAGCAAAGATTTTCAATAAAGAAGCTATTGTGATCTACGGATCGTCAGCGGCAAAAATATTTTATGACCCAAGAAATTTCAAACGAAAAGGTGCTATGCCAAAATTAGTGTTGAAGACACTTTTTGGTCAAGGTGGAGTACAGACTTTGGATGGAGCTGCCCATCATCATCGGAAAAATATTTTTATGGATCTGATGACCCCCGAAAGAATGGAAGATTATCATCGTATCTTAGATAAGAACCTGACGCAAGCACTTGAAACACAGCATGGTCAATTTGAATTATTTGATTTAAGCAAGATGGTTTTCTTTACATCGATTTGTGAGTGGGCAGGTATCAATTTATCTTTGCTTTCTAAGGATGAAGTCGAAAAATTAGCAGAATATCAAATCTCCATGATCAGCGGAACGTTTACTTCTCCGATTGATCACATAAAAGGTGTCGAAAATCGCAAGAAATCAGAGAAATGGGCGCAAAGTTTGATTGAGGAAGCTCGGAAAAATCCTGTGGCTGGAAAAGAAAATGTGGCATTGTATGCATTTGCCAATGCCACAGATCTAGACGGACAGCTTTTGCCTCTGGAAGTAGCAGCTGTTGAATTATTGAATATCATCCGTCCGACAGTTGCTTTGACTGTATGGGCGGCGTTGATGGGACACGCGCTTTTCAGCAGACCTGATTTGTACCAACAATTGAAAAACGACTTTTCTACGTTGCAAGATCCGTTCATTCAAGAAATGAGACGCTATTATCCGTTCTTTCCGATGTTACCTGCGATTTCTCTGAAAGAAGTAGAAGTCGATGGTTATCGTATACCAGAAGATAGTTGGGTCATTCTAGATTTATATGGAACAGATCATGATGAACGAACGATTGAAGCACCAGATTCCTTTATGATCAAACGATATTTAGGAAAAGCAAAAGATATTTCATATAAAGAAGAATATGAGATGATTGCACAAGGTGGAGGAGATTTTCGACAAATGCATCGCTGCGCAGGAGAATGGATCACTCTCCACAGCCTACGTGTGTTTTCCGATCAGTTAGTAAACAAGTTTGAATTCTCTGTACCTGAACAAGACTGGACGATCCCATTCAATCAGTTTCCGACTTATCCAAACAGCCGAGCGCTACTTTATAAGAATTAGATTAGTATAAACTTATCGAAAAAAGGAAGATCAGCACTGTTTGATCTTCCTTTTTTCATACTACTATAAGTGGATAAGGTCAATTGCTCAAAATCTGTGAAATGCTTCATCAATGGTTTGATAATCCTCACTGGATAAATGCAAATCTAAAGCTTGGACATTGTCAGAGACTTGCTCTGGACGTTTAGCTCCGGGTATGACTACAGACACTCTCGGATTCTTCATATACCAGGCTAGAACAAGTTGCGCAGGGGTAGCTTGGTATCTTTTAGCAATGGGGCGAAGTATGTCGACAGCGGCTAAAATTTCTTTGAAACGTTCTCCTTGAAAATCCGGATTGCTTTTTCGAGGATCTCCTTCGCTGAATTGTTTTTCCTGACCACGTTCATATTTTCCTGTCAGTAAACCGGAAGCAAGAGGAAAATAGGGGACAAAGCTGATTTTGTTTTTTTCAAGATAAGGAAATAATTCTTTTTCAGCCTGCCGATGGATCAAACTGTATTTATCTTCTACTACATCGACATATCCATCTGTATTCGCTTCTTTCAATTGTTCTAACGTGAAGTTCGATACACCAACTGCTCGGATTTTTCCTGCTTCTTTCAATTCGTGCAATGCAGCAACTGCTTCATTTTTTGGTGTGCTTTTATCCGGAAAGTGGATATAAAAAATGTCAATGTAATCAGTTTGCAGACGTTTCAGTGCGTCTTCCACCGATTGTTTGAGAAACTCGGGTGAATTGTCAAATGTTCGTCCTTTATTTGGCACATGAGCAGCTTTTGTAGCAATGACGATACGTGAACGATCATATTCTTTTTCCTTCAATACCTCACCGATCAGTTCTTCAGAACGGCCGTTTCCATAAGCATAGGCGGTATCGATCAAATTGATTCCGCTATTCAAAGCTGTACGAACCACTTGTTTTCCTGTTTCGTCTTCCAAACCGTCAAAAAGATTGTGTCCCCCAACGGCATTTGCTCCTAGTCCAAGCTGTTATGCGTAGACTTGTGAATGTCCGATTCTTATTTCTGCCATAGCTGATTCCTCCTTTTTTATCTAGTCTAAAACAAAAGAACAAAAAGCTGAACTAAAACGTTTTTGTGAGGGAAAATAGTCAGATAACTCTTGACTTTGAGATTGGTTTTTAGTAGGTTATAAGTAATATCGAAATGTCAATGAAAGAGCGAGTAAGTTTTTGAAACTTTACAAGAGAGGATCATCAAGGCTGAAAATGATCCAAAGTTTCATTAGCCCAAAGACACTCTGGAGATGGACGAGTGAAAAGCCGTCCCGCGTACGAGCGTTATTCGTAAGAGGAAAGAGAAATCTTTCAAAATTAGGTGGTACCGTGTATGAATTTCATTCACCCTTGTTCATGATGAACAAGGGTGATTTTTTTATTTACATAGCTAAGAAAGGGAGAGAAAACTATGAGTTTCCAAAGACCAAAAGGAACAAATGATATTTTGCCAGGCGAATCAGAAAAATGGCAGTTTGTCGAAGAAACAGCACGTTTATTGTTCAGAGATTATCAGTATAATGAAATGCGTACACCGATTTTTGAACATTATGAAGTGATATCCCGCAGTGTAGGTGATACGACGGATATCGTTTCAAAAGAAATGTATGATTTTTATGACAAAGGGGAACGTCATGTGACGCTTCGACCAGAAGGTACAGCGCCAATCGTTCGTTCTTTTGTTGAGCATAAATTGTTCGGTCCAGAGTATGCAAAACCGTTCAAAACTTTTTATATGGGACCAATGTTTCGCTACGAACGTCCGCAAAAAGGACGGTTACGTCAATTCCATCAGATCGGAGTAGAAGCATTTGGATCAGAGAATCCTGCAACAGATGTGGAGAGCATGGTGATGGCACTCGATTTCTTCAAACAGTTGGGAATCACGCAAATCCGTCTAGTCATCAATTCATTGGGTGATAAAGACACACGTCAAGCCTATCGTCAAGCATTAATCGATTATCTTTTACCTTTTGAAGCAGAGTTGAGTGAAGACTCTAAACGCCGTCTTCACGAAAATCCATTGCGTGTGTTGGATAGTAAGGACAAACGAGATCAAAAATTTGTAGCAGATGCGCCATCTATCTTAGATTATTTAAGCGAACCTGCTCAAAAACATTTTGATACCGTTGTTTCCATGCTGGATGCATTGGCTGTTCCTTATGAAATCGACAGTAACATGGTTCGCGGATTAGATTACTATACGCATACGATTTTTGAAATCATGAGTGACGCACCGAAAATGGGGGCACAAGCAACGATTTGCGCAGGCGGACGTTATGACAATCTAGTGGAAGAACTGGGTGGTCCTTCAACACCTGGCTTTGGATTTGCAATGGGTATCGAGCGATTACTCTTGACTATGGAGGCAGAGGAAGTAGTTATCCCTGCATTTAATGAGTTAGATGCTTATGTGGTCGCACTCGGAGACGAAACAAATATCGAAGCATTGAAAGTGGTCCAAGCGATTCGAAACTTCGGTTTTTCAGCTGACCGCGACTTCATGAACCGTAAAGCAAAAGCACAATTTAAGACAGCAGATAAAGCGAATGCCAAATTAGTATTGGTGATCGGTGAAGATGAGCTTGCTAGCCAAACGATCAATGTCAAAGCAATGGCAAGCCGAAAAGAAAAAAGTTTTCCATTAGAAGAAATATATGAGCATTTTGATGAAGTCTATGATGAAATGACTTTATTCGAGTAGGAGGAAAAAAGAAATGGCACAAAGAACGATTTATTGCGGATTAGTTTCCGAACAACAATTAGAACAAACAGTTACATTAAAAGGATGGGTACAAAAAAGACGAGACCTTGGGGGAGTAATCTTTATCGATCTACGTGATCGCGAAGGAATCGTTCAAATCGTCTTCAATCCTGAAATCAACAAAGAAGCATGGGAAATCGCAGATAAATGCCGCAGTGAATACGTGATCGAAGTAACTGGGATAGTCAGAAGACGCGGTGAAAATGCAGTAAATCCTAAAATGGCCACTGGTGAATTTGAAGTGATTGCAAGTGAAATCGTGATTTTGAATCAAGCAAAAACACCGCCATTTCAAATTGAAGATGATCAAGCAATCAGTGACGAAATACGTTTGAAATATCGTTATTTGGATCTGCGACGTCCCAAAATGACTAAAAACATCAAATTGAGAAATGCGACAACAAAAGCGATTCGTCATTATTTAGACGATAATGACTTTCTAGATATTGAAACACCTTACCTAGGAAAATCTACACCAGAAGGCGCAAGAGACTATTTAGTTCCTTCACGTGTCCATGCTGGACATTTCTATGCGTTGCCGCAATCTCCTCAACTGTTCAAACAATTGCTGATGAATGCTGGGTTCGACCGTTATTATCAAATCGTTCGTTGTTTCCGTGACGAAGATTTACGTGGAGATCGTCAGCCTGAATTTACGCAAGTAGATATTGAAACAACGTTCCTAACAGCAGAAGAAATCCAAACCTACACAGAGGGATTGATTGCGAAGGTAATGAAAGAAGTTCGCGGCATCGAAGTCGCATTGCCATTTCCCCGTATGACCTATGATGAAGCAATGGCTCGCTACGGCAGCGACAAACCGGATACACGTTTTGAAATGGAATTGATCGATCTAAGCGAAACAGTCAAAGAAGTAGAATTCAAAGTCTTCCAAATGGCTCTTGAAAACGGCGGAGTCGTGAAAGCATTGAATGCGAAGGGCGCTGCAGATCGCTACTCACGAAAAGATATGGATCAGTTAGGACAATATGTAGGGCAATTCGGAGCTAAGGGACTTGCATGGCTGAAAGTGGAAGAAGACGGTTTGAAAGGCCCGATTGCTAAATTCATGGTAGAAGCAACAGAAGCAATCATCAAAGCAACAGATGCAGAACCAGGTGACTTGCTGATGTTTGGCGCAGATAAAAGTGAAATCGTCGCTGCTGCATTAGGGGCTATCCGAACACGTTTAGGAAAAGAATTAGGACTAATCGATGAATCCAAATTCAATTTTTTATGGGTAACTGATTGGCCTCAATTTGAATTTTCAGAAGAAGAAGGTCGATATGTCTCTGCTCACCATCCATTCACGATGCCAAAAGCAGAAGATATCCCATTACTAGCTGAAGACCCTGCAAAAGTCTATGCAGAAGCTTATGATATCGTCTTGAACGGTTATGAACTAGGTGGAGGTTCTATCCGGATCCATACTCGGGAACTTCAAGAAAAAGTGTTGAAAACTTTAGGCTTTACAAAAGAACAAATGGAAGAACAATTTGGTTTCTTGCTAACAGCTTTAGATTACGGATTCCCTCCACATGGCGGCATTGCATTAGGATTGGATCGTTTTGCAATGTTATTAGCAGGGGAAGACAATATTCGTGAAGTCATTGCCTTTCCTAAAAACGGAAAAGCAGCCGATGTGATGAGTGATGCACCAAGTATGGTTTCACCTTTACAATTGTTCGAATTGAATATTGATGTAACCAATATAGAAGAATAGCCGATAAAAAGGCAAAAAGGATTTGTCGAATCTGCTTCTTTTGGCAACCTTGATTTAATTGAAAAACACTTTATAATGAAGCCATAACATATAAAGCGGGGCTTTTCCATGAAAAAAACATTCGAAAATTGGGCTTACCATGATTACACGACCAAACTTTCGGTATCAATCGTTTATGCGTTGATCGCATCTGTCGCATTGAATTTCTTTTATCAACCAGGACATATTTATTCAAGTGGTATTACTGGCCTGGCTCAGATTTTGACGACTTTGTCAAAATCACTCATAGGGTTCGAGGTGCCGGTATCAACCACTTTGTATTTACTGAATATACCTTTGTTCGTCTTGGCGTGGTTCAAAATCGGGAAGAAGTTTACAATTTTCACTTTTATCACAGTCACTTTGACCTCCCTTTGTATCCATATTTTACCGGAAACAGTCTTATCTACCGATCCAATCATTTGTGCGTTGTTTGGTGGGGCTGTGATGGGACTAGGGATTGGGCTAGCGTTGAGAAATGGCCTATCATCGGGTGGTCTAGATATCGTGAGTATCACGATTCGTAAAAAAACAGGAAAGTCGATTGGTTCTATCTCGATCTACTTCAATGCATTGATCGTTTTTGTTGCTGGGATTCTATTTGGCTGGCAATATATGTTTTACAGTACGTTGTCTATTTTCGTCAGTGGAAAAGTAACTGATGTCGTTTATACTAAACAAAAGAAAATGCAGGTAATGATCGTAACGAAACATCCAGAAAAAGTAGTGAATGAAATTCAAAACTGTATGCGTAGAGGAATCACGATCATCAATGAAGCAGAAGGTGCTTATAAACATGATAAGCAGACAGTATTGATGACGATCGTTACACGTTACGAACTGCCTCTACTCAGAGAAGCGATGAAAGCTTCTGATCCGCAAGCTTTTGTAAGTATCGCGGAAAATGTCCAGATACTTGGGCGTTTCTACGAGGATGGCATTTAGATCGAGTTTGACAAAAATTCATGAAATACTACTGTAGACAGACATTCGTTTGTCTGCAGTTTTTTTCTACCAAAGGACGGATCAGCAAATAGAAATTACTTTTTTATTTGAAATTTTCTTAAAGTTGAAAAAAAGCATGTTTATTTTTTAAAATTTATGGGATGATAGAAAAAAATAGTAGAGAAAGGACACGATTCTACTTGCTATTTTCACTTAATACCCGTATATTACGAATGAAAAAAGTTTATGAAAAGTTGGAATATTGAATGGAAAAACAAAAAAGGTTAAAAAACAGCCGCTACATCACTGGGTTTGATGGGCTCCGTTCATTAGCTGTGGTTGGTGTTATCTTCTATCACCTTCTGCCAACTAATATGAAAGGCGGCTATTTGGGCGTTCCGATTTTTTTCGTCGTATCTGGTTATCTGATCACGGATCTGCTAAGGCAGGAATGGGAACAAAATGGAAAAATCAATATTTGGCAATTTTATGTCAGAAGAATGAAGAGACTCTATCCGGCACTCGTTTTTATGCTTGTTACAGCTTCGGCTTATATCACCTTGTTCCAGCGAGGATTGTTGAATAATCTTCGAGGAGTTGTCGTCAGCAGCTTACTGTATGTCAACAATTGGTGGCAAATCAATAACGGTTTATCTTATTTCGACCGATTTGCTAATGAATCACCGTTTACGCATATCTGGTCTTTAGCGGTAGAAGGTCAAAACTATTTGGTTTGGCCAATCTTGTTTGTATTGTTGATGGTATTTGTTCGTAAAAGAAAATGGATCTTTTATACCGTGTTAGGTACATCTTTCCTCTCTGCGATTTTGATGATGATTTTGTATACACCAGGGGGCGATCCAACTCGTGTTTATTATGGAACGGACACCCGGCTGTTTTCTATATGGTTGGGAAGTGCGCTCGCTTTTGTTTGGCCAAGTACTCGTTTGAAGAAAAACATCCCGAAACAAGCAAAAAGTATCCTGAATATCGCTGGAGGAATCTCACTGTTGGCACTGATTCTTTGCTTCTTCTTTTTAGATGATCATTACAATTTCATCTATTATGGAGGGATGCTCCTAGTGAGTCTGTTATGCGTAGTACTAGTTGCAGTGACAGCACATCCTGGAGCAAGCTTGAATCGTTGGCTGACAAATCCAGTATTTACTTGGATTGGCAAACGAAGCTACGGGATTTATCTGTATCAGTTTCCAGTTATGATTTTTTATGAAGCAAAAGTGACTGATATTGCTGATCATGTTCTGTTCCATACTTTAGTGGAAATTACATTGATTTTAATCATCAGTGAACTTTCTTATCGATATGTGGAACGTCCGCTAGCACGTTTTGACTATGGTCGTACATTCCAAGTGATGAAAGGATGGTTCAGCAAACCGATCATCAGTAAGAGCAAACCATGGGTCGTTCCAGGCACATTACTTGTAGCAATTGCATTCGTTGGTTTCGTTACGGCACCGAAAAATGCTGTAACGGCCGATCAAAAACAATTGCAGGCAAAGATCGCTGAAAGTAAAAAATTAGCAGAAGAAACCAGAAACAATTCAGAAAATACCACTAGTTCAGTTGACCAAGCGGTTCTTGATAAGTATGAGTTGTCTAAGGCCCAAGGAAACAAGGCACAAAAATTAGAGCTAACGGCATTTGGTGATTCAGTTATGCTAGATGCTGCAACTGATCTACAAGAGCTTTATCCAAAAGTAGTGGTAGATGGCGATGTGGGGCGACAATTATACGCCAGTGTACCGTATATTGAAAAATTAAAGGAACAAGATTTATTGAAAGACACTGTTCTAATTGGATTAGGAACGAATGGCTCATTCTCTGAAGCTCAGTTTGATAGCGTGATGGATGCAATCGGTGATCGAAAAGTATACTGGGTCAATGTCCGAGTACCGACGAAACGTTGGCAAAATGACGTGAATGCGATGCTTGAACAGATGACGAAAAAATACGACAATATGACGCTGATTGATTGGTATAGCTACAGTAATGACCACAGTGACTGGTTTTATGATGATCAAGTCCATCCAAATCCTGAAGGGATGACACATTACATTCACTTAGTCAGCGAAGCCTTGCTAGGAGGAAGTTCAAGTACGAACAGCAGCGAGACAAACGTATCAGAATAATAGCTACAAAAAACTTCAGGCAAGAACAGTTGTTTTTGCCTGAAGTTTTTTTATCGTGTTTTTAACAGTCATCTATTTTCAGGAAGCAAAACGGTTGAGTGTGTCTTCAAATAATGTTCTTTTTGTTTTCGGGTGAGTTTTTTGAATGCAGCTTCTGCTTTTGTTGCTTCGCTTCTTGAAGAAAATACTTCTGCATGGATCATCTTAACAGGTCTTCTTTTTTGAAGACGTGTATATTTAGCGCCAGTACCATTGTTATGTTCCCCTAGTCTCCTAGAAAGGTCTGTTGTGTACCCACCGTAAAATGTCTGATCTTTACAGAATAATACGTAAAAATAATGTTTATTTGCCATAGAGCATCTCACGAATCTCTGCTGTGTATTCCCCGTCTGCATCGTAAGTGATCAATGGCGGAGCGACTTTGAATCCATCTAATTTACCATCTTTGATTCCTTCAACTAACAAAATATTTGCCTCTTTTCCAGCTTTTGGGTAAACAAATTGGATCCGTTTAGGTGCAATCCGATGATTTTGCATAATTTGGATGATCTCTAAGAATCGTTCAGGTCGATGGACCATAGCGAAACGCCCATTTGTTTTTAGTAACTTACTTGAATTGTCGATCACTTCTTCTAATGTTGTATGGATTTCATGACGGGCGATTGCTAGGTGTTTATTAGGGTTCGTTTTATTTGTTGGCAGCCCTTTGAAATAAGGTGGATTGCAGACGACTAAGTCACAAGAATTATGCCGAACGACGGATAAGCTGTCTTTCAGATCGATGGTGTGGACTGTCATCTGTTCATCTAGATGGTTCAGCGCGATGCTGCGTCTTGCCATGTCTGCTAGGCGAGGCTGAAGTTCGATAGCATCAATAGCTGCTTGAGTTCGTTTGCTTAAAAACAGGCCAACTGCACCATTACCTGCGCAAAGGTCAACAATCTGTCCTTTTTTAGGCACACGAGAGAAATGAGCAAGTAGCACAGCATCTAAAGAAAAAGAAAATACTTGGGAACTTTGGATAATTTTGATATCTTCTGCGTATAATTGGTCGATTCGTTCGTCTTCGTGAAGCATGGATTCCCTCCAAAATGAAAAAAATAGTCGTTTGTATTATACTATTTTTATTAAAAAGAACCAAGGTGGCTTGTCAAACCTCTGTTTTTTATGCATACTATGACCATAAGAAGGGAAAGGAAGAGACTATGTTTTATCGATTTATGCGAGGGGTAGTTCGAGTACTATTAGCTTTAGTCAATGGAAATGCCCGTTATGAGAATAAAGAAGTATTACCGCAAGATGAGAATTACATACTAGTTGCCCCCCATCGTACTTGGTGGGACCCATTATATCTAGCGGTAGCTGCAGCACCGAAGGAATTCAGCTTTATGGCAAAAGAAGAACTGTTCAAAAATCCGGTTCTGCGATTTATATTAACTCGATCCAATGCTTTTCCAGTTAAAAGAGAGAATCCAGGACCAAGTGTCATTAAAACACCTGTAAAGATTTTAAAATCGACAAATTTGAGTTTAATCATGTTCCCCAGTGGGACAAGGCATGCTACAGAACTTAAAGGCGGGATGGCGTTGATTTCCAGAATGTCTAAAGCGAAAATCGTGCCAGCCGTATACCAAGGTCCGCTGACACTTGGGGATTTGTTCAAGCGTAAGAGAGTGACAGTGCGTTTCGGTGAACCAATCGACCTATCAGATATCAAGAAAACGGATAAAGAAGGAATGGCGGAGATCGAACGACGAACACAAGCGGCTTTTGATAAATTGGACAAAGAAGTGAACCCAGATTTCAAATATGAAATCAAAAAAAAATAAAGTGATAAGTTTAGGAGTGGGCGGTCTTTTTGAATCTCCTGTTCTGTTCAGACTTTTCGATGAAAAACGAGGGAGAGACGTCAAGTCTGCCCTCTTTTTGCTTTCCAACGTGCAAAATAGAAGACGGGTGTCATGTAATGGATCAAAGTGTTATAATGATTAGAAGGACATTTTTTGGGGTGATTGGATGCGTTTTTTACATACAGCCGATTGGCATATCGGAAAAAAACTACAAGGTTATGACTTGATTGAAGACCAACGTCATGTATTATCTTCTATACTGAATATCGCGAAAGAAGAAAAAGTAGAGGCAATCGTGATTGCAGGAGACTTATATGATAGGAGTGTGCCGGCTGTCGATGCCGTAGCATTATACAATGAATTGATAGTTGATTGGAATTTAAAGGAAAGAATCCCAATTTTTGCTATATCAGGAAATCACGATAGCAGTACGCGACTTTCAGCTGGTACGCCATGGTTCAGTTATTCGAACTATTTTTTGCGAACGCAGCTAGCAGAAGCTTTCGAACCAGTCGAGTTTAACAACATACAATTTTTCTTTCTTCCTTACTTTGAACCAATTGCAGCCAGATTATATTTTGAAGATGACAGTATCCGCACGATCCATCAAGCGGTAGCAAAAGTGATAGATAAAATGGAAGAGCTGTTCGATTCAGGGAAAAAACACGTACTGATTAGCCATTTTTTTGTAATGGGAAGTGTAAAATCTGATTCGGAAACGAAAATCGAAGTAGGGGGTCTGGATTCGATCCCAGGCGAACTGCTTGCACCGTTTGATTATGTAGCACTAGGACATTTGCATAATCAAGCTGCTTTAAGGCAAGATAATGCTCGCTACAGTGGCTCGCCGTTGAAATTTTCTCTATCTGAGATCAACCAGAAAAAAGGCGTATGGATCGTTGATCTGGCAACAGACCTAGAGTTGAATTTTAGGGAGATCGAACCACTGCATGATATTGAAGAAATAACAGCAAGTTTTAAAGAATTGTTGGATCCTGCCTTCTATCAGTCCATCAATCGGGAAAATTATATCCATATCTATCTCACGGACAGAACGATTATCCCGAATATGATGAACCAGCTTCGGCAAATATATCCTCGTATTTTGGGGATTGAACGGGCAAACGGCCGAGCAGAACAAACAAAGCGCAAACGAAAAGTACTAGAAATGAAAGATCCTCAAAAATTAGCAGAAGCATTTTTTAGTGAAATGACGGAAGAACAGCTAACGGCAAACCAAGAAAAATGGCTCGGAGAAACGTTGCAAGAAATCATGGAAATGGAATGATCAAGAATGAAACCGAAAAAATTAAAACTTAAAAATTTTGGTCCTTTTATCAATGAGACCGTTGATTTTTCACGATTGACAGAAGCACCGCTTTTTTTGATCAGCGGGAAGACTGGAGCAGGAAAAACGACGATTTTTGATGGGATCACTTTCGCACTTTTTGGTGAAACTTCCGGAAGACTTCGTTCTGGAAAAGAGATGCGTTCCTTGTTTGCTACACCAGAAGAAGAAACAAGCGTGACTTTTTCTTTTGAACATCAGCAGATGAACTATGAAATCGAACGAAAACCAGAACAAGTTTTAGCGAAACGAAAAGGAAACGGAACAAAAAAACAGGCAGCTAAAGTAACGTTGACCATTTTTGATGGGAAAGGAAAAGAAATAAAACAAATCACAAAACGTACAGAAGCAGACCAGTTGATCAGAGAACTGATGAATCTCGATGCGAAACAGTTTTCCCAAATCGTTTTACTGCCCCAAGGAGAATTCCGTAATTTTTTGGTTTCATCAAGCAGTGAGAAAGAGACTGTTTTACGTCATTTGTTCGGTACTCAGCTTTTCCAACAGTTTAATGAGCGATTAAAGGAAAAAGCAAAGCAACAGCAACAAAAACTAGATCATTTAGAGCAAGAACTTCATCTTCTGCAAAAAAGATTTGTTTTAGTCAAAGAAGAAGAAGCAGCAGCAGGGTTTGAAGCCGTTCTTTCCCAATGGACAAACCATCAGGCCATACTAGAAAAACAAATCACTGAAGAAAAAGAAGTTTTAGCAGACTATCAGGAGAAACAGAAACAATTAGAAAATTCCTACTATCGTTTTGAAACCTTGAAAAAAAGCTATGAAGAAAAAGCGACATTACTAAATAAGCAAAAGAAATTAGCCGCTCAAAAAGACGAAATAGAGGAAAAGAAACGATGGATTGGGTATTATGAATTTACACAACGTTTAATTGAACCACTCCAGCACCTGAAAGAAATAAAAGCTGAAAAAATAGAACTGTCACAAAAAAGCAGTGAACAAATAAAGAAACTAGCGATGACTACGCAGCATTATGAAGAGTGGCAAAAAAATGAAACAGACCGCATACATCGGCAAACAAAAATCAAAGAAGCTGCTCAACAATTGCAAAACAAACAGATGATGGTACCGATTGTCGAAGCCTTGCGTAGTAAAAAACAAGAAGCAGGACAATTAAAACATTCATTAGATAAAGAAGAAACGAACGCCGAAAAGCTACATCAAAAACAGGCTATTTATCAGGAAAGAACTCGAATTCTTCAAGAAATCTTATTGGATCAGGAAAAACTGCAGGAAGATCGTCTTGCTTTTGGACAGTTAAAACATCTAGATGAAAAACAGCAGGAAATAGAACAACAAAAAACAAAAAGCATCGAATCACTCAAACAGATAAGAGAAGAGCTCAAAAAAGCAGCCGAAGAAACAACAAAAAATAATCAGCGATTGAAACAACAGATAGAACAAGCAGAACAGCTGAAAAGCCAATGGGCAAAGCAGCAAATTGCTCGTCTTCAGCTTTTTTTGCGTCCGGGGGAACCATGTCTGGTTTGTGGGTCGACAGAACATCCCGTACAACAATCAAAACATGAACAGCCAAATAAAGAAGATATCTTGAAAGTAGAGCAACAACTGGCAGAAGCTGAGTCAGCTGTAGAAAGAACCCAGCAAATCATTGCCAAAAATGAAGCATATGAAAATAATCTTCAACAGCAATTATCTGATTTAGAACAAAAAATCATGGAAACGAATATACAACTAGCTGGACAAGAAAAACACTTACGACAGGCTTTGCAACAGGCATTTCCTGCGATAACAGAACAAAAAACAACAATTGCTCTTACAGTAATCGAACAATCTTTAGATAAACGAAAAAGCAAGATAGCCAATGCAAGAGCAGAGCTGGAAGAAATAAGCCAACAAGTAGAAAAGCTTGAGCAGCAATTAGCTGACTACAAGCAGCAACAGACAGCAAAAAATAATCAGCTTCAACAACTGCAAGGCGAAATCAAAAGTTTAGAAAAACAATTACAAGATACGGATAGCAACTGTTTAGAAGAAGAGATACGACAACTTGAAAAACAGTTAGAAGAAGACTCAAACCAACTCGCTGCTGAGCAGAAAGCAGGAATGCAATTGTTGCAAGATCTGCATATGCTTCGGACACAACTTGATCTTCAACAGGAACAAATAGAAAAAATAGATGAAAAAATAGAAAAAGAACAGCAAAGAATAGCTGAAAAGCTGGAAAGCCAATCGTATTTTTCAACAACTGAGGAAGTCTGTGCATTCGCACAACAGCAAGCACAATACGAAGAGAACCAGCGCATAATCACTACTTATCATGAAGCACAATTAGTGACAGCTGACCGACTACGTCAATTAGAAAATATCCAGCTGACGGAGATAGTTCCAGATACAAAAGAGATCAGCCAGCAATTGGAAGAGATAAGAGAGATGATCGAAACAAAGCAAGAAAAGATATACAGTTTACAAGAACAAAAAATCAATAACCAGAAAATCTACGATGAATGTCTTTCGATTTATCACACAAGCCAGACGCAATTAGATGAACTTACGCAATTACAGCAGCTTTCGCAAACATTCAACGGAGAAAATCCTAAGAAGACTAGTTTAGAACGGTATGTGCTTCAAGTTTATCTACAAGAAGTGTTACAAGTAGCAAATGATCATCTCCAACGTTTAACGAAAAATCGTTATCAGTTTGAACTAGCGGATACGATCGGCAGTTATCGAGGGAAAACCGGATTAGAAATCAATATCTATGATGATCAGGCAGGCATGTCTCGAAGCGCGCATACGCTGTCTGGCGGTGAAAGTTTTATTGCAGCACTTTCTTTAGCATTAGCCCTTGCGGATGTGATTCAGACACAAGCTGGTGGGGTAGCAATCGATGCATTGTTTATTGATGAAGGTTTTGGGTCATTAGATGAAGAAGCTTTGGAAATGGCGATGGAAGCTTTAGAAACGATTGAAAGTGAAGGAAGAATGATCGGGATCATTAGCCATGTAAGAGAATTGAAAGAACGAGTATTACAGCAAATAAGAATTGATACAGAAGGTAGCGGACAAAGCAAAATACGCTATCAACTTGGATAAAAAGGGAGATTGGTAACTATGAAATGGAGTATTCCGGAAAAAGTCATTGCACGTGGGCGTCAATACTTGCAAGAAGGCCGAGTGTTATCGGTTGTCCCTGACCAAGAAGAAAACGTGTGGCATGCAGAAGTCTTGGGCAGTGAATTGTATATGGTTGATTTGGATGGGACAGCAAAAGAGATAGATTACTGCCAATGTCCATATTGGGAGGAACATAAATATTGTAAGCATACAGTTGCTGTGGAACTTTACTTACGGTCGAAAAATCTATCTCGTATCATGAAAAAAGACCAGCCGATGTTAGAACCGGTAAAAACAACAAGTGAAGGAGAAATCATTGCAAAAGGTTTTTCTCGTCTAAAAATACAAAAAAATCCTCAAGCGGTGCAACCCTTGATTATTGAATACCAAGTAGAAACGATTGAGACAAATCAGTATCATCCAGAGCTTTCTATTTTGGCGCTTTACTTACGTATCGGTTCTTTGGCATCGCCGAAAAAAACATATATCGTAAAAAACATCTATGATTTTTTACAGGCTTACACAGAAAAAGAAACCTACACAGTCAATAAGCAGTATCAGTTTCGTCTAGATAAACGGGCTTTTCAAAAAGAAGATCAAAAAATACTCGCTCATCTTGCAGGAAGTGCCCAAACGCATCAATTATTAGGCACGAATGGCTTGCAAGTCAAAGGGAAACTAGACAAAAGATACCTGCTTCTCCCAGTAGAACAAGCCCGCTTCCTGCTAGAACAGATGAATCAGACGACACGTTTGCATCTGCAGATAAATGAACAAAACGATCAAGGAATCCAATTTTCCGATCAAAACAAGCCTTTATCATTCAAAGTGGAAAAACAGGGAGAAGACTATTTATTGCAAGCATTGAATGATTTTGATTTTTTCTTTATGCATTATCAGTGGGGGCTTATCCAGGGAGTATTCTATTCTCTAACGAAGCATCAACAAACAGTTTATCAAACTTGGAAACAATTGATTCGCCGATTGGAGAAACCAGAAATAGTATTCAAGAAAAAAGAACTACCGGCCTTGTTTAAAGAAATCATTCCTCTTCTTTCGGAGATCGGAGACGTAGTGGTTGCCTCTGAAGTAGAAAAGGAAGTAGCAGATATTCCAGTCGAATTTATTTTCTTTTTTCGAAAAGCCAAAGGAAAAATCCAAGCTCGAGTCGATTTCGTCTATGGCGAAGTCATCTATTCGACCGATCCAAAACATGAGGTCTCGGCCAATCAGGACTTTCAGGTGCTGCGTGACAGAGCTGAAGAAAAACGAGTCCTTGATTTATTCAGGATGTATCGCTACCAGAAAAATGAAACTGGCTATGAGCGTCCATTGCCAAGCGGGGAGGAACTATATGCCTTTTTCCGTACAGAACTATCTGTCTTCCGTCAGTTTGGTGAAGTCAGACTTGGCAGAAAGTTGCGGGAGTTGTATTTAGATGCGCATAAACATCAACCGCAAATCGAAGTAACCGAGACTGGTTCATGGCTTGATATTCGGTTCGACGTATCGGGGATAGAAGAGCAAGAGATTGATCATGTACTGCAAAGCTTGTTGCGAAATGATGCTTTTTATACATTGGAAAATGGACAGGTTCTTTCTTTTGATTCAGAGGAATTCCAACAAACAAGCCAAGTATTGCAACAATTACGGGAGTCAATACGTTCAGAAGAAGGGACGATCCATGTACCTAAGAATCAAGGACTGATCATTCAAAATCAATTGGAAAAAAGCAATGCTACTTTTAGCGAATCGTTTCAAACGATGGTCCAAGATCTCATTCATCCAGAAGGGTATCAGGCGCAACTTCCCAAAGGATTGAATGCAAAGATGAGAGAGTATCAGAAGCAAGGGTTCCGATGGTTGAAGATGTTAGGCCATTATCAGTTTGGCGGTATCTTAGCCGATGAAATGGGACTTGGGAAAACACTGCAGACGATTGCCTTTTTACTTTCGGAAAAAGAAGAACGGGAAAGCTTTTCTGCTTTGATCGTAGCGCCGGCCAGCTTAATCTACAACTGGCAGGCAGAGGTAAAAAAATTCGCTCCTTCTTTGAATATCCAAGTAATCAATGGGAATAAAAAAGAACGGGAAGAATTGCTGGCTAAAGACACAGATATTCGAGTGACCTCTTATGCCAGTTTGAGACAGGATTTAGCTGATTACCAGTCACAAAAAATTGATTATTTGATCCTTGATGAGGCGCAAATGGTCAAAAATAGTAGTACGAAAACTGCTCAAGCATTGAGAGAATTAGCTGTGCCTCAGCGATTTGCATTAAGTGGGACACCAATCGAGAATAATTTAGAAGAATTGTGGTCATTGTTTGCAACAATCATGCCAGGATTTTTCCCAACCAAAACAAAATTCAGAGAACTTGCCGCAGAAGAAATTGCGCAAATGATCCGACCGTTCATTTTACGGCGAGATAAACAAACTGTGTTGAAAGACTTACCAGAAAAAACAGAAATGAATCTATATTCTGCACTGACAGAAGAACAAAAGACCGTTTATTTAGCTTACTTGCGTCAAATGCGTGAAGAAATCTCGTCAATGGATTCTGAAGCATTCAAGAAAAACCGGATCGGGATACTAGCAGGTCTGACAAGGTTGCGTCAAATTTGTTGCGATCCTCGTCTGTTTATTGAAGATTACCAAGGCGGTTCTGGCAAACTCGAACAAGTAAAAGATCTATTAGTCGCTGCCAAAGAGAACAAACGCAGAGTTCTGCTGTTTTCTCAATTTACAGGTATGCTTACTATCTTACAAGAAGAGTTAGCCGAGCTGGGAATCTCAACATTTTATTTAAGAGGCAGTACAAAACCGCAAGATCGATTAAGTATGGTAGATGCATTTAATGCAGGCGAAAAAGATGTTTTCCTGATTTCTTTAAAGGCTGGGGGAACGGGACTGAATTTGACAGGAGCAGATACGGTCATCTTGTATGACCTTTGGTGGAACCCTGCAATTGAAGAACAAGCTGCTGGTCGTGCGCATCGAATCGGACAGAAAAATGTGGTAGAAGTGTGGCGTATGATTTCTGAAGGAACGATTGAAGAACGAATGGATTCGCTCCAACAAGAAAAACGCGAACTGTTCCAAAAAGTGATCCAAGGAAATGAAGAACAGCTGACAAAACTGACTGAAGAAGATATCCGCATGATCTTAAGTGTAGGAGAGATTGAGAAGTAAGAGATTCGAAACAATCGTTCAGTAATGGATAAGAAGATCTTTCGAAAAAAGCAGGTGTTTAGTTGATTTAAGAAATAGCAAGGAAGTTGGGTTTCTGTTTTATCCCGATTTCCTTGCTATTATTTTTTGTTTTTATTTATAGGCGTTAAGCAAAGATTGTCTTCATTGTTTCTAACAGCTGATCAAAAGAAGAAATTTCGATATCGCAAATAGGGGTCTGGTCGATTTTGCGTTCTCGATGGTTGAACCAAAGTGCTTGCCAGTCGGCACTTTTTGCACCTAAAACATCATTGTCATAATTGTCGCCAACATATAGAGTCTCTCCTGGAAGCATATGAAATTCTTTCTCAGCAAGCTGAAAAATCTCTTTTTCTGGCTTTTGGAAACCTGTTGCTTGAGAAACCAGCATGTTGTGGGAAGGAATCCAATTGTTCAATTGAAGTTGTTTTAATTTTTTTGTCTGATGGTCAGTCGGTCCATTTGTGATAATTCCTAATGGGACATTTTTTTCCTTCAAGAAGTCAAGTGTTTTTTTGACCTCCTCATGCAAACAGATATTATCAAGTTCTTCCTCGTAAATTTTTTGAAATAGGAGACCTTCTTCTTCTGTGATGTGAGGGTAGTCTAAATCTTTTAGTGATTGGCTGATTCGATGTGCTCGCATATATTCTAGCGTCCACTCTCCTGCCATTACTTTTGGAAAGTTTTCATCACTATGATGACGGAATCGGATATATAGTGGATGCATATCTTCATCTGAAACAAGCGGCACGACTCTTTTTACCGCATTTCGAAATGGCTGCTGCTGATCATACATTGTATCATCAACATCAAACACAACTGATTTAATCAAAATTTTACACGCCTTTCGGTTTTCATTGATTTTTTCACAAATCCTTGACTATTGTAACAGAAAAAATTATCTAAAAAAGCTGATAAATAAAGGTTTTTCTTACTATATTTCTGTTTCCTTGACAGAATAAGGTTTTTATATTTCAGTTTTTTTCACTAAAAATCATGAAACACGTCAATAGGTTTGATGAACAAATTAATCATTATTGTGTAACTCGGTTGGTTTATTTTAATGCAATCTCTGAGGAATTTTCGAAAGGTTTATTTTTTTAATACAGTCTCAGTATAACTATTCAAACATAAAATAACGTTATTTAGTTTATTTGTTTATAGTAAATTTTATCTAGTAATCATTGCTTTAAAATATTGCGCTTATATAACAGAGAAAATAAGCGTTATAATAAAGAACAATATTATCTAAAATGACAAGAAACATTACTATCAAAGAAATAAAAAACATAAAAAATCTTAAGAAATCGGTTTCATCTGTGTTTTTAGATAAAATAATAGTACAGTTTTGTTTGCTGTTTCATTGTCTTCTAAAATTTGAATTAGATTTGAAAACTCTAATTTTTAAATGATGAAAAAAGCAAGAACGCTGGTTTTACTGTATATTAACCTTAGATAACTTTCATTTTTTTAAAAAAATTATGAAAAAAAGGTAGCTATTTAAAAGTTGATTATGTATAATAGAAACAGATGGGAGATTATTATGATCTTCTGTTACAAAAAAGTGATTCTTATCACGAAAAGGAGTGGTGCACGTTGTTAACATTATATACTTCTCCAAGTTGTACTTCCTGCAGAAAGGCTCGTGCGTGGTTGCAAGAACATCAGATTCCATTTGTTGAACGTAATATTTTTTCAGAACCATTGAACAGTTCTGAATTAAAAGCGATTTTACAAATGACAGAAGACGGAACAGAAGAAATCATCTCGACACGTTCCAAAGTATTCCAAAAACTGAACATGGATTTAGATGATCTGCCGTTACAAGAACTATTGGAACTTGTGCAAAACAATCCTGGATTGCTTCGCCGTCCAATCATGATTGATGATAAACGTCTACAAGTTGGTTTTAATGAAGACGAGATTCGTCGATTCCTGCCGCGCGATGTACGACAATTAGAATTGCGTCAAGCACAATTGATGGCTGGATTATAGAAGATAAAATGAAACTTGGAAAAACTATTACGAGGATAGTTTTTCCAAGTTTTTTTGTTTTTATAAATAGCTTCTTTATTGTGGGCACAAAAAAGGGTGTGAGAGTGATCATGGTATGAAAAACAGAAGTGATTGATTAGCTAAAAAGTCGGCTATATAGTATTCATCTCCCAAAAATGTTATAGTTAAATAAGATAGCTTGAACTATTGGAAAAATCTGCTGGTTTTATTAAATTCACTTAACAGCGGGATTTTTTTTCTTTACATTTAAGCTGATTTCGCTACAATGAATCTATATTGAACATTGCGGCAAAGTGAGGTGTAGCAAAATGGAAATGGAACATATCAATGAAAATACGATCCGTGTACTGATAGGTCATGAAGATTTAGAAGAACGGGGCGTTTCATTTTTGGATTTACTTGGCAATCACAAAGAAATCGAAAATTTCTTTTATAGTATTCTGGAAGAAGTTGATATCGAAGAGGAGTTCCGAGGAAGCGAAGCTGTCACTTTCCAAGTTTTGCCAAAAGGAGACGGATTAGAACTGTTTATCAGTAAAAACCTGCCAGATGAAGAAGTTTCTCAATCAGAAGATTCTGCTGTGGATTCAGAAGACGTGAGCGAATTTCTCCGTCAGCAAATTATTGGTAGCGATCCGGAAGAAGAATTATCTGGAAGCGTCCTAGAAGAACAGGAAAGACAAGCAATTTTTGCTTTTGAAGATTTTGAGCAAGTGATCCAGCTGGCAACAGATGTTGAACTAGAGTCTGCTTGGACTGATTTGTACTTATTCGAAGAGCGTTATTACCTAGTCGTTCATTTCTGGATGGAGAATCTCAACCAAGCGGATGTAGAGAATCAGATTGCTCGAATTTTGGAGTTTGCAGAAAAGAGCGATCGTACACCAGAAACATTGAATGAATATGGAAAGTGTCTGATGGCGCGTAATGCTATCGAGCGTACGAAATTTTATTTTGTATAAATCATCATTATAGTAAGAGCCATATCGATCATATATCGATATGGCTCTTTTTCGTGTAAATAAATTGTTAGACGTAAATAAGTTCAGAGGGAGAAAAATGCTGCTTGCGATGAATGAATATCATGAATGCTGTTCTGCTAAATATGCAGAAAAAGAGAAAACGTATTATTGTCGTAGTTGTCGGAAAAGAGTGGTTTTGAAAAGGGGAAAGAAAAAATGTGCTCATTTTGCCCATCGAAAAACCGACAACTGTTCGGTTTTTAGTGAGGGGGAATCAGAAGAACACTTGCAGTTAAAGGAATATTTCATGGATTGGCTGGGACAGTCAGCAGAACCTGCATTTTTGGAAGCCTATTTGCCAAGATTGAGGCAGAGACCAGATATTTTATTGGCTAATCTAGCATTAGAAATCCAATGTTCTAGATTGTCTCATCAGAGATTTGTTGAAAGAACCAAAAGTTATTTGAACAACGGTTATCAAGTATGGTGGATACTTGGTCATTCTTTTCTTGGACAGCGGCAATTTTCATTGATAGAAAAAAGTTGCTGCTATTATAATAGAAAAAGGGGGGTACATTGCTGGAAAGCTGACCTTAAGAACCAAAAACTTTATTTATATCATCATATTACAGAGACTGTATCAGGTCACATTTCTTTTTTCAGTAGCTGCTGGACTTTTTCTGGTAATGATCTTAAAAAAATATTTACTAATAATGAGATCAAAATAAATCAGATGAAGAAAACAGAAAGGTTAAGCGAGGATGGGAAGAAGTGGCTGGCGCGCCAGCTGATTTACAAACAAAAAAATACAGTATCCATACAAGAACAGTGCTACTTGCGTCACAAGCACCTTTTGTATCTATCACCGTGGATCTATCAAAACAGTCGGTTTTTCTTTTATTTACGAGAACAGGTTTTTCTTTATCGAATGTTGTACGAAGAATCCTTAAAACAACAGAAAGTACCTGATTTCAGCTCATGGTTTTGCCAAGTAAAAGAATATAAAATGCAGTGGCTTTTCCCTATGATTGAGGAAGAGAGGGTCTATCGGCAATTTTTTGATGAATGCACACATTTATCCTCTTGGAAAATATAGTAAGTATAAAAATAGAACAGGAATCGGTTTTCTATGTAAAACAAGTTTCAGTTGTGCTAAAATTGATAGAAGCAGACACATAGATTAGTAGAAAAATCAGATGCTGTAACATGTGGATGTTAGACGAGGATCTATTTTGATAGACCGAGACAAAAGGATATAAAAAGGAGTGGATTTCATGGAAGTAAAGCAGTTGCCAAAACGCGAAGAATTGCCTGAAAATTTAACTTGGGACTTGACCAAGATCTTTTCAAGCGACCAAGAATTTGATGAGAAATATCTAGAATTATCAGAAAAGTTAAAAAAATCTGAAAAATACAAAGGAACACTTGATCAAGGGGCTTCTCAATTTCTTGATGCGATTGAATTTGTGTTGAGTGTTTATCGCCAAACTGAAATCATTTATGTCTATGCGCACCTTAAAAACGATCAAGATACTGGGAATACAGAATATCAAGCGCTTTATGCAAGAGCAAGTAGTTTGTTTTCAAAGGTTAGTGAAGCTGTTTCCTGGTTTGAACCAGAAATATTGCAGTTATCAGATGAACGGATTTGGCAATATTTCAAAGAAGAACCGAAGTTAGAAGTCTATCGTCACTATATCCAGCAAATAGTAGATAATCGTGCCCATGTTTTATCTGCCGATCAGGAATCGCTTCTTGCAGGAGCAGGTGAAATCTTTGAGGCTTCAAGTGATACATTTGCTGTTTTGAATAATGCAGATTTAGTTTTCCCAACGATCGAAGGAGAGAATGGTGAAAAAGTCCAATTATCTCATGGCGTGTACGGTCAGTTGCTAGAAAGCACGGATCGAAGTGTTCGCGAAGCCGCATTTAAAGGGTTGTACAGTGTTTATGAACAATTTAGAAATACGTTTGCTTCTACTTTAAGTACGCATATAAAAGGACATAATTTTAAAGCAAAAGTTCGTAATTACAGCTCTGCCAGAGAAGCATCTTTGAGCAATAATCATATTCCTGAAAGTGTATACGACACTTTGGTAGCCGTGGTAAACAAGCATTTGCCTTTACTGCATCGATATATGGAATTACGGAAACGTTTATTAGAAGTGGAAAAACTGCACATGTACGATCTTTATACACCGGTCTTAGGAGAAGCTCCAATCACCTTTACGTATGAAGAAGCAAAAGAGAAAGCTTTGGAAGCACTGAAGCCAATGGGTGAAGAGTACATGACTATTGTAGAAAAAGCATTCTCTGAACGTTGGATCGATGTTGTCGAAAATAAAGGAAAACGAAGTGGTGCCTATTCTTCGGGAAGCTATGACACAAATCCATATATTTTATTGAATTGGCATGATACATTGGATCAGCTGTTTACGCTTGTCCACGAAATGGGACATAGTGTCCACAGTTATTTCACACGGTCGAACCAGCCTTATGTATACGGTGACTACTCTATCTTTTTAGCAGAAATTGCTTCGACAACGAACGAAAATATCCTAACAGAATATTTATTGGAAACAGAAAAAGACCCTCGTGTCCGGGCTTATGTGCTCAACCATTACTTGGATGGATTTAAAGGAACAGTTTTCCGCCAGACACAATTTGCTGAATTCGAGCACTTCATGCATACGGAAGATGAAAAAGGTGTGCCATTGACTAGTGAATATCTAAGTGATAGTTATGGTAAATTGAATGCAAAATATTATGGTCCGGCAGTCGAAGAAGATCCAGAAATCAAATTTGAATGGTCACGGATCCCGCATTTTTACTATAATTACTATGTCTTCCAATACTCGACTGGTTTTTCTGCTGCTTCAGCGTTGGCGAAAAGAATACTCAGTCAGGAACCAGATGCGCTAGAGAACTATTTGGCTTATCTAAAAGCTGGTAACAGTGATTATCCTGTTGAAGTGATGAAAAAAGCAGGAGTAGATATGACACAGGCTGCGTATATCGAAGATGCAATGTCGATGTTTGAACAACGACTAAACGAATTAGAAGAATTGATTGATCGTTTATAAGATTTTTGATTTTTTCGAATAGAAACGAAAAAAATACGTCGGCTCTCTTGTAAGGGAGTCGACGCATTTTTTTAATTAGAAAGCAAGTGTAAATGGCTAGTTCGTGAATGGAACTGAGAATCATTTGTATGTAAATGTTCACCATTAAAAACTTGATACGAGTTATCTGTTGTTTTACACAGCTCTTTGATTCTCCAAAGGCTGCTGGTGCCTTCTACTTCTACTAAAACACCAAAATCACGATCGCAAGCGTAATTGTAAACGACTGCGGAAGGATGTTTCGTGATGCCCATTTCCCGAGCAATTTTTTGATCGGAAAAGAATACTTCTTTAACAAAGTCAGATTGCCGATCTTCTTTAAACATATTCAAATCGCCGCCAATCTCTTCAAATATCGATTCAGCAAGTGCACGAGAATATGGTATGTTATTGCAGCCGACTGCTTCTTGCAGTTTGATCAAAAAACGGCGGCCTTTTTTCTTTCCTTGGAATTGAGCCGCTTTGCAGTCTAATGCGGCAGAATAAGTCGTTGAGAATAAGTGGTTACGTTTCTCAAGATTGTTTTGAGAAATTCCTTTTTGTTGCATGACATCCCCAATTGTCTGCAAATTGACCAAAGGAAGAAAGCGAATTTGCATCTTTTCTTTTGATGGTGTTCCGTACTCTTCTTCAATAAATTGTAATAACTGTTGCTCCATTTCGAAACAATATTCCCCTAAAGGATTAACAAATAAATAGATTTCGATCATATGAATCTCCCCCAAAATAGATTCTATACAACTAGTGACTAGATTCTTTCACATCCTATAACTTAACAGAAAAAAGTAAAAAAATGAACTCAAGTGCCTTGTGAAAATGAAAGGTTTCTAATTTTTAGCCTCAAGCATACGTTGGATCTTGTTCTTAGCAGGACGATAAGGCAAAGAAAAACGTTTTAAAAAATTTATAAAAGCAATTTTTCCTGCAGATGCATCCCCTACCTCTAGTTCTAGTTCAAAATCATGAAGATTGTCTCCCCAGCTTTCATCGATAGCTAAAAGTCCTTCTTCAATAGGGAACTCAGCCCGTTTTGTTGTAAGCTTTCCTGTTTGGATCAATGAAGCAGGATCGATATTCAAATCAGAAAGTTTTTGAAAAACTGCGCCCGAGCGAGGCAAACGTTTTTGAAAGATGAATGCTTCTGCTTCTTCTGTTACAAAGGTATCCGTCGTTTCGAGACGTCCTTCCTCAGCAGGTGTTTTTAATGTATATTCAGCTTGATGACCAACGAAACGGATTCGTAGGCCACAATTTTGTTTCTTCAGCTGTTCATCAACGGTATCGAAGTAAATATTAGTCTGTACACGGAAATCTTTATCTGTTAATTGATAGTGAGCGATGAATATCTCGTACTCTTGCTTTGTCAGCATAGATTTATATTCGATTTCAAGCATTTGCGTCATTTGATCGACTCCTTTTTGTCTATTCTGCCTAATTTTCTTTTTTTGGTCAATGCATAAATCAAGAGTACGAAAAAACTTTGCATATATGGTAGAATAAACAATGAATGTTAATGAAGTAGAGGTATCAGCTATGGAACGAGATTGGGAAGCATTTTTAGCACCATATGAACAAACTGTATCAGAATTGAAAGTGAAACTGCGGGGAATCCGTAAACAGTTTCGTGAACAAAATCGTCATGTTCCAATTGAATTTGTCACTGGGAGAGTCAAACCAGTTGACAGCATCGTAACAAAGTCACAGTTACGTCATATTCCGATGGGACGCTTAGAAGAAGAAATGTCTGATATTGCCGGCTTAAGGATCATGTGTCAGTTTGTAGAAGATATCCATCAAGTTGTTGAGATTATCCGTAAAAGAAAAGACATGAAAGTTCTTCAAGAACGGGATTACATCACTAATAAGAAAGCAAGTGGCTACCGTTCGTATCATCTGGTGATCGAGTATCCTGTACAGTTGATCAGTGGTGAGAAGAAAATTTTGGCGGAAATCCAAATACGGACCCTTGCGATGAATTTCTGGGCAACGATCGAGCATTCATTGAATTATAAATATCAAGGCGTTTTTCCAGAAGAAATGAGTGAACGACTTCAGCGTGCGGCAGAAGCTGCGTATCAGCTGGATGAAGAGATGTCTAGTATCCGTGAAGAAATCCAAGAAGCACAGCGATTGTTCTCCCATGGAAGAGGAAAATCAGATGATGTCTACTATCGAACGCTTTTGAAGAAAGAAAGCGAAAGAGAGGAGGCAGGGGATGAAAGTAGCGATCGTTCACAATAAAGAAGCAAAGACCATAGAAGTGGCTGAGCGCTTGAACACACTATTAGAACAAGCTGGGATCCAGCGAGATGATCATGAACCAGAGTTGGTCATCTCAATTGGTGGAGATGGCACATTATTATCGGCATTTCATCACTACAGTCATTGTCTGAATGACGTGCGTTTCTTAGGCGTGCATACAGGTCATTTAGGGTTTTATACTGATTGGCGAGATTACGAGTTGGAAGAACTAGTAGACAGCTTGCGAACAAATCGGGAACAAAGTGTCAGCTATCCCTTGTTGGATGTTCGGATCAGTTATTTGGATGAAACGCCTGATCAGCATTTTTTAGCACTAAATGAATCAACGATTAAACGGGCCAATCGTACGATGGTAGCCGATGTATACATTAAAAATGAATTGTTTGAAAGTTTCAGAGGAGATGGGTTGACGATTTCTACACCCACTGGTTCGACTGCCTATAATAAAAGTGTCGGCGGTGCAGTGATCCATCCTAGTATCAATGCCTTTCAATTGGCTGAGATTGCTTCGCTGAATAATCGAGTGTTTCGTACTTTGGGTTCTCCGATCGTGATTGCCCATGATGAGTGGTTGGAAATAAAATTGGAAAATACAGAAGATTATCTTGTAACGGTTGATCAATTGAATGTCGCAAAAGCCGATATCCGTTCTATTTATTATCGAATAGCAGAAGAACGGATCCATTTTGCTTCTTATCGACATATGCATTTTTGGCATCGCGTGAAAGATGCCTTTATTGGTGAGGATTAATATGCAGTTTACATGGGATTATGAGAAAGATCATTCTCAGCAGGTAAAATATTTTTTAAAAGAAAAAGGGATCTCAAAAGGTCTGTTAGCGAAAATAAAATTTCAAGGCGGTCAAATCAAAGTCAATGATCAAGTAGAAAATGTCTTGTTTTCTCTAGCCAAGGATGATAAGGTAACCATTGTGATTCCTGCTGAAGGAGAACATGAAACCGTACTTTTGGACGAAACGCCGATCGATATCGTGTATGAAGATGAACATGTTCTGGTAGTAAACAAACCAGCAGGCGTTTCGTCCATTCCTGCCCAATACCATCCAAATGGGACAATGGCAAATCGTGTAAAAGCTTATTACAAAAAACAAGGGTACGAAAACCAAGTAATTCATGTAGTTACACGACTAGACCGTGATACGTCTGGCTTGATGCTTTTTGCCAAGCATGGGTTTGCGCACGCAAAATTAGACACGCAACTTCGTGAAAAGAAGTTTGTAAAAAAATATCAAGCATTAGTCAGTGGAATGCTTTCCAATTTATCGGCACATGGACATATCGATTTGCCGATTGCCCGAGATTATTCTTCGCTACTGAAGCGAATGGTCTCTAATGAAGGACGTTCTGCACAGACGGAGTACTGGATAGAGAAGCGACTAACAGAAATCGCGTTAGTTGATATCCAGCTGCATACAGGAAGGACACATCAAATAAGAGTTCATTTTTCCGCCATTGGCTGTGCACTGCTCGGTGATGATATGTATAGCGGACGAATGGATCTGGGAATAAAAAGACAAGCCCTTCATTGTTATGATCTGCGTTTTTACCACCCATTTACAGAAGAGCTGCTAGAGTTCAAGCAGCCTTTAGCCGCAGACATGGAGGCAGTTGTGAGACGGTTTGAAGAATAAGGCGAGGTGAGATTGGTTTGGATGAAAATCAAGAATTAGAGGAAAGATTTGCCCAGTTGACTCAAGATTTAAGGGAAAATAATATTCAGGCATTCAGAAACAGTTTTTTAGAGATGCATATCTATGAGCAGGGGCAATTCTACCAATCTCTTACAGAAGAGAACAGGCAGCTGATCTATTCCTATCTGTCGCCTAAAGAATTAGCGGATATGTTCGATGTGATTGAAGAAGATAACGAACATATGAAAGAATATCTGGATGAGATGCGTCCTAGCTATGCCGCAGATATGCTTTCTGAGATGTATACAGATAATGCTGTCGATTTGCTTAATACGTTAGATAAAAAGCAAATTGCTAAATATTTAAGTTTGATGTCTGCAGACGATGCCAGTGAAATCAAGGAATTGCTCCATTACGAAGACGAAACAGCTGGTGCAATCATGACTACTGAATTTGTTTCGATCGTAGCAAATCAAACCGTTCGCTCTGCGATGTATGTGCTGAAGAATGAAGCAGATGTTGCTGAAACAATCTATTACATCTATGTCGTTAATCAAGAAGGTCAACTAGTGGGGGTTATTTCTCTACGCGACCTAATCGTGAATGATGATGATGCTATGATTTCTGATCTGATGAGCGAGCGGGTGCTTTCAGTTCATGTAGGCGACGACCAAGAAGATGTGGCACAAACATTCAGGGATTATGACTTCTTAGCTCTTCCTGTCACCGATTATGATGATCATTTGTTGGGAATCGTCACAGTCGATGACATCATTGACGTTATTGATGATGAAGCTGCCAGCGATTATTCAGGACTTGCCGGGGTCAATGTGGAAGAAATCAATGAAAATCCAGTAAAGGCAGCATCTCGACGTTTGCCTTGGCTAATCACTCTGTTGTTTTTAGGTATGTCTACTGCTTCTTTGATCAGTCATTATGAAGACTTGGTAAGTGAAGCGAGCATTTTAGCGGTCTTCATTTCACTGATCACAGGAACAGCTGGTAATGCTGGAACCCAGTCGCTGGCTGTGGCTGTCCGTCGACTTGCAATCTCTGATGACAAAGATCACGGGTTTGTCCGACTTGTTTTGGCTGAAGTCTTGACCGGCGTCGTAACAGGAGCTGTTACAGGGATTACGATTTTTCTGATCGTGGGCTTTTGGAAACATAATTTTATCTTAGGATTTGTGATAGGGATGGCCATGCTGTTTGCGATAACAGTGGCGAATCTTGCAGGTAGTTTGATTCCGATGCTGATGGATCGTCTAGGATTTGATCCAGCGGTAGCAAGCGGTCCATTTATCACGACCTTGAGTGATTTGACAAGTGTACTGATTTATTTCAATATTGCCTCTTTATTTATGGGCTATTTTATGTAAAAAGCAAAAACATTGGCAACAAGTATACTGCTTGTTGCCAATGTTTTTTGTTTATAAGATTATGGCTGAAGTTCAACGATTTTAGTTCCGTGGACTTCACTCACGTTTAATTCTTTAGCTACATGTGCTGCATTCGCTGCTGTTACGCCACCACCGGGCAAAATGATCAAACGGCCATCTGCATAGTCAATCAATTCTTTGAGCCGTGGGAAATGTTCTTCAATCGTTTGATCAGCAGGGCCGCCATGCGTCAAGATACGGTCAACACCGTGCGCTGCCAGCCAATCGATTGCTTCAAATTGCCGTTCTTCAGGAATACTGTCAAAAGCCATATGGAAGGTGATCTGTACGCCTTCTGCGGTTTCGATCAATAGTTCCAATGCTTCTTCGTCTAGCCATCCTGAGGGAGTAAGACAACCAAAAACTACGCCATCCGTCCCTAATTTCTTTGCTTCAATCAAATCAGTATGCATAATTTTCAATTCGATATCGTTATAGACAAAATCACCCCCTCTAGGACGGATAATCGTCATTACAGGGATATTTTTTTCCCCTGCGTAACTTAATGTTTCTTCGATCACACCAGTACTTGGGGTCGTTCCGCCGACCGCTAAGTTGTCACATAATTCGATTCGGTTAGCTCCTCTGGCAATTGCCAGAGGAATAGATGTGTAGTTTTCAGCACAAAATTCTTTGATCATCTGATCTTCTCCTTTGTCTTTCGCTTTCTTCTAGGCATTGTATCATATTTTTACCAGTTGCCAAAGTGAGCATCTAACGGTAAGATAAAACAGAAATGAGGGGGAACTATGTTAAAAAAAATTGACCGAGGACGCCAGTTTTTGGCAGAAAAACATCAGCTGTTCCGCTGTCCAGTTTGCCAAGAAGAGGTAGAAAAGTCTGATAATGGCTTGATATGCAAAAATAATCACCGTTTTGATCTGTCCAAAAAAGGAACACTTTACTTTTTATCCCACGCGGTTAAAACAGAATATGATCAAGAAATGTTCGTTCCAAGGCGTAGAATGATCCAATCAGGCATGTATCAGCCTGTTATTGAGACTATCGCACAGCATCTGCCTAATGAAGTCTCGCTATTAGATGTCGGCTGCGGAGAAGGAAGCTTCTTGAATGAACTTTCAAAATTGAAAAAGATTCAAACTGCTGTTGGATTTGATATTTCAAAAGAAGGGGTCTATGCAGCTACGGAACAATCTGTCGAGGCATTTTGGTGTGTAGCGGATTTGACCAATTTGCCATTTGCTGATCAGACATTTAACACGATCTTAAATATCTTTTCGCCTTCTCATTACCAAGAATTTCAACGTGTACTGTCAGAAGATGGAGAGGTGCTGAAAGTAGTGCCGCAAGAAAATTATTTAAAAGAACTGCGCCAGGCTTTTTATCCGAATCAACCTGAAAAGCAAAGTTATTCCAATGATCGTGTAGTCGCAAAGTTTACTGAATCGATGAAACTAACTGAACGTCAGCGTGTGACCTATGAATTTGAGATACCAGAAGAAAATCGAAAAGATCTTTTAGCAATGTCGCCCTTAGAGTGGCAAGTGGAGGAAGGAATCAAAGCAGACTTGTACAAGAATCCTTTGAATAAGATTACAATTGACATAGAATTATTAAAAGGAACTAAGAGAAAACGGTTTTCTAGTAGTTTTTAAAGAGTAGAGGTTGCAAAAGTAAGTTGAGGGTGTTATAGTAGCAACAAGTTGTTTTTTCATTGGTTTTTATCAGGTTCCTGTTCTGATAAAAGTTAGTGAGAAGAGCTTCACTAACGTAACGACTCGCAGTGACTGACACCGAGTTGATACGTTTTTTTTTATGCAAAAATCAAATTGTCAGAAAATAGAAACGAACATAAATATGAGAGGAATGATCCTGATGAATCATATCGTTTTATTCGAACCGTTAATACCTGCAAACACCGGAAATATTGCCCGTACGTGTGCGGCCACGAATACGCCGCTTCATTTAATTGAGCCCCTAGGTTTTTCAACGGATGACAAACATCTGAAACGAGCAGGGTTAGATTATTGGAATGATGTAAATATTACTTATCACAGTGATTTAGAAGCTTTTTTAGCATTTTTAGGTGATCGTAAACTACACTTGATCTCAAAATTTGCCCATAAGGTATACAGTGAAGAAAATTTTGCTGATGGAGAAGAGCACTTCTTTTTATTTGGAAAGGAAACAACTGGCTTGCCAGAAGCGTTTATGCGCGAAAACGAGGAAAAGTGTTTGCGCATCCCTATGAATGATGAGCATGTTCGTTCATTGAATTTATCGAATACAGCTGCAATGATTGTGTACGAAGCACTTCGTCAGCAAGGATTCCCTAATTTAGAATTAACGCACCATTATGAAAATGACAAGCTGGATTAGACAGTTTATTATAGAGTAAAATAAAAGAAAGACAGGAGTTTGCTGCGTATGGAACTATATTTTACCCGACATGGGAAGACACAATGGAATCAGGAAAGACGTTTTCAAGGAAGCAATGGCGATTCTCCGCTTTTGCCTCAAAGTTATGAAGAAATCAAAGCATTTGGGAAAAAAGTAAAATATGTTCCTTTTAAAGCAATTTATTCCAGTACAGCAAAACGAGCACGAGATACAGCAGAAGGTATCAATAAAGAGCTTGCTCGTCCGGTAGAGATTTTTTATACAGATAAACTGCGAGAACTAGGGCTAGGTACTTTAGAAGGACAATCAATCGATGAAATGTATCAGAAATACCCAGAGAATCTGCCGAATTTGCGTAATCACTTAGATCTATATGATCCTTCTCCTTTTCATGGAGAAACGATTGAATCAGCAATCACACGTATTGAAACTGTTGTAGCGGATGCGGTTGCTCAACATAAAAACGGACCTCTTTTATTCGTAGGTCATGGGGCCTCATTAACTGCTGCCATTCAATGGATGACAGGGAAAGAGCTAAGTGAGTTGCGGGAAATGGGCGGTTTGTTCAATAGCAGCCTGACGATTTTAGAGACTGAAGAGCCTTGCAAATTATTGTCGTATGAACTGAAAGTATGGAACCAAACAGATTTTTTAGGAACTGAAACAGCACCAGAACCTTTACTATAGAAGAAGGAGGCGGCTTCCGATGCAGCCAGAAGAAATGCCTTATTTCGTTGGTACAGTTGCCGCGATTTTTTTTCAAAATCCTAGTAATTTTTACAAAGTGCTTTTGGTACACATCAGCGAAACCACAGCTGATTACCGTGAAAAAGAAATTGTAGTTACCGGAAGCTTTGGCGATATTCAAGAAAATGAGACCTATCGTTTTTATGGAGAACTAGTGGATCACCCTAAATACGGAAGACAGCTTAAAGTCGAAAGATATGAGCAAGAAAAACCAACAACTGCGAATGGGATCGTAGCTTATCTTTCCAGCGAAAAATTCCCTGGGATCGGTAAGAAAACAGCAGAGAAAATCGTCGAGTTGCTGGGAGAAGATGCTATCGAAAAAATCATTGCTGATCCTTCGGTATTAAAACAAGTCTCTGGTTTAACGAAGCCAAAAAGAGAAATGCTTGCTGAAACGATTCGTCTAAATCACGGGATGGATCAAGTAATCATGGGATTGAATCGTTATAGATTCGGTAGTCAGTTAGCCTTCAGTATTTATCAGACCTATAAGAACGAGTCTTTGGAGATCATCGAAGAAAATCCGTATCAGCTAGTCGAAGACATAGAAGGAATCGGGTTCAAACGTGCAGATAATCTAGCCGAACAAGTCGGTATTGCAGCAGATTCACCTAGAAGAATCCGAGCAGCCATCTTGCATCAGATTTTTCAGCATGCTGTTCAAACAGGAGATACATACGTACCGGCGGAAACATTGCTTCAGCAAACCATCCGTATTTTAGAAACAAGTCGTCCAATCGAAATTCTGCCTGATCAGGTTGCTACTGTGATTATCCAGCTTGTTGAAGAAGGAAAAATCCAACAAGAAGAAACGAATCTTTACGAAAACAGTTTGTATTTTTCTGAATGGGGAATCGGCAATTCCATCCAACGTCTGCTCAGCCGTAAAAAAGAAATCCATTATCCTGAAAAAGAAGTGCAGAAAAATATTCGGCGTATCGAAAAAATATTCGGTATACAGTATGGCCCCTCGCAAGAACAAGCAATCGCTGAAGCCATCCGTTCTCCTCTATTTATTTTAACAGGAGGACCAGGTACGGGGAAAACTACTGTGATCAATGGGATCGTTAATCTTTTTGCAGAGTTGAATGGTCTGGAATTGGACCCGTCAAAATATACCCAAGAAATTTTTCCTATTCTGCTTGCAGCACCAACTGGCCGGGCAGCTAAACGAATGAACGAGACAACAGGTCTGCCTGCCAGTACAATCCATCGTTTACTTGGGCTGAATGGACGAGAAAAAACACCTTCAGTCAGCACGAAAGAATTAGAAGGCGGACTTTTGATCGTTGATGAGATGTCTATGGTCGATACATGGCTGGCTAACACATTATTCAAAGCGATTCCGACGAATATGCAGGTTATCCTAGTAGGAGATAAAGATCAGCTTCCTTCTGTCGGTCCTGGACAAGTGCTACATGACCTTTTGGAAATCGAACAAATTCCTAAAATGGAACTCAATCAGATTTATCGACAAGGTGATGGTTCTAGTATTATTCCTCTTGCCCATGAAATCAAAGAAGGGCGTCTACCAAAAGATTTCACAAAGAATCAAAAAGATCGTTCCTATTTCCGAAGCGACGCATATCAAATTGAACCCTTGATCTCTAAAATTGTGGAAAAGGCGAAAAATAAGGGATTCCGTGCACAAGATATCCAAGTATTAGCACCAATGTATCGGGGACCTGCAGGGATCGATGCGTTAAATAAAATGATGCAGGAGATATTCAATCCAGGGAGACCTGGGAAAAAGGAAGTGCATTGGAACGACACCGTTTATCGGATAGGAGACAAAGTACTCCAGTTAGTTAATACTCCCGAATTGAATGTATTCAATGGGGATATGGGAGAAATCACGGGGATTATCTTGGCAAAAGATTCGGAAGATAAAGTGGATGAATTAGTTATCCAGTTTGATGCAAATGAGGTCACTTATAAAAGAAACGAGTGGAATAAAATTACTCTTTCTTATTGTTGCTCGATCCATAAATCACAGGGCAGTGAATTCAAAATGGTCATTTTGCCCATGGTTCATCAATATCAGCGCATGCTTCAGCGTAATCTACTCTACACGGCGGTTACTCGGAGTAAGGAACTGTTGATTTTGTTAGGGGAAGAGCACGCGTATGCCACTTGTGTAGCGAATGAATCGGCAAGCCGAATGACTACGTTGAAATCAAGAATCATAGATAATGAAAAAATGACTATCACTCTGCGGACAAAATTAGCAGCTTATGAAGATTCTTTGATTGGAAATGATCCATTTGAAGATGGGACCTATACGAAAGAGTCGCAGGACATAAAAGAACAGTTACCTATAAAAGACGACAGTGGAACGAATGAATCGAAAAACCAAGTAATGGAAACAGTGGAACCAGATCTGTTTTCTTCATCGATTGTGGAAGAAAAGAAAGAAGAGATAGAATCTGCTGTTCCTAAGGAGTTCGTTCTTACTGCAGAAGCGATTAATCAGAAATTAGTAGATCCAATGATTGGTATGGAAAACATTACACCGTATACATTATAAAAGAATCTGACGATACGGATGCGCTATTTATTGGCAATATTGATCACTTAAAAAGCGGATGTGACACGACTTGTGCCTCATCCGCTTTTTGAAATTATTCTTGGTGACTTGGAGTGAAATTATAGGCTCTTCTTGGTAAATGGTGTTCAAAAGCCAGTTTCTCGGTATAAAGACAAACTTTTGCAAAAATGCGAGCAACCGTTTCCGCAAAATTTTTCTTTATACTCGAAATTACTTGAAAAATAACTGGTTTTTTGTAGAAAATTGCAGATCAAAAGGACGAGGAGCGACATCTTCTCCATCTTCTTGACCATATTGCGGCGTTGTTGAAACGATTCGTAATCTGTTTGTTGTGTAGTGATGGAAATATTTCGATTTCAATTGTTTTTTCTGCATAAGTAAAAGGATAAGCCATATGATTTTAAAAATATTGATTCGTTCGACCATGACAAAATCAATGACTGGTTTAGACGCATCTGCAGTTGGAGCAATTGCGATTCCTCCTCCAAAAAAAGGATGCTTCGTTGCTGTACATAAAAATGCATTTGAAAAACTTAACTGCTTTCCTCCTGCATCCACTAGAATTGGAAATCCTTTTTGAGTAAATAAAGTCCGGAGAATAGAGAACAAATACGAAAAAGAACCTAAGTTGTATTTGTTCAATCGTTCTTTTGTAGAAGAATGATTTGTCGCGTGGACGATAGCTGCATCTAATCCAATACCAAAATTATTAACAGCTATTCCTTTTTTTTCACTTATTTTTTCTTCATAAGCCATTATATGGACTTTATCTGGTGATTGAGCTGCTAAAATCAGCTGAAGTGCTTTTTTAGGATTCTTAGGAAGTCCCGCTCCTCGAGCAAAATCATTTCCAGAGCCTGCTGGAATATAAGCGACAGGAAATTCAACTTCCATCTGATAGAAAGTATCAAGTACCTGATGCAAGGTTCCGTCTCCTCCTACGATGATCAAAAGAGGGAAAGTTTCGATTGTTTCCTGTTCTTCTGTCCAAGGTACTAATGTTTCTTTTGCCAGAATTTCAGCAATCTCCGCATCATGTCCTTTGTATTCACTGTAATGAAGGGTATAGTTGACATGTTTGTTTTTTAATACCGGCAAGATTTTTTCTGCTACTTTATGGCCGTTTCCACTGCCTGCCGATGGATTGATCAATAAATGATAATGGAATTTCATATTTTCCTCCTGCTATTCAATAAAACAAGATATTTTAATCATCCTGTTTGCTGGTTAACCAATAATTAGCAAGCTTTTTCTATTTTTGGAATGAAAGAAACTTGTTTTTTTACAAAAAAACGCCTGTTACAAAATTAATTCTTGGTTATTATAGCAGAAGACTAGGAGAATGAAAAAGGTCTGGAGACCGAAAAACACAAAAAAGCCTAGCAAGCGCATCATCCATTACTTACGTAAGGAGAAGTTCCAAGGTTCGGTATGTCCACTTAGACCTTCAGCTGCCTGCTAGACTACTCTCTAGTAAGAGGTTGCTCAAATTCCCACATCCTTTTTTATTTATTTAAGTTTCACAACAATTCTGTTCGTGCAGAACCTACTTCGTCTGCTTTACTGGGAATTCTTATGACCCCTTACACTTATCTTATACCATATTTCGAGACTTTTGGCAAACGTTTACATTTTTGCTTATTTACTTTTTTCAAAAGTAGATAAGACAGATTGAAATAAATGAAAAGTCTGTTATAATTATTGTTTGTTTCACATAATCGCGGTTCATCAACCATCCCGCGTTAAAAAAACTAGGAGAAACGAGGAGAGAAAATGCAAAAAACGAAAAGCAGACAACGGTTGTCCGTAATCGTTGTAAATGGTATCGTCATGGCTCTTTATCTAGCGTTAACTATTTTAGTTGCGCCTGTATCCTCAGGGCCGATCCAGTTTCGTATTTCAGAAAGTTTGAATCATTTAGTTGTCTTTAACCGTAAATTACTTTGGGGAGTTTTGGGCGGGGTCATCGTCTATAATGCCTTCTTTGGATTTGGTATCATGGATGTGGTTTTCGGTGGTGGCCAAACATTGCTTTCTTTAGGTCTGACAGCTTTGTTGCAAAACAAAGTGAAAAATGTAAAGATGCGTTTAGTATTGAACACGATCTTCTTTACCATCAGCATGGGATTGATTGCTTATATGCTAGTTCCGACAGGTGGCCAAGCATTTTGGACAACCTATGGTACACTTGCATTAAGCGAGTTCATCATCATGGCTGTTTCAGCACCACTGATGTATTATTTAGATCGTTCGCTTGATTTTGAAAAGCGTGTCTAATTGTAAAAAAACGACAAAAGAAAGCAGCTGAGCTGTATTTCTTTTGTCGTTTTTATTATGCTTCTTGGTTTTGCAAATTTTCGATTTCTACCACTTTATAATTCTTTTTCTCTAAGTGGTTGACGATCGTTTCACATACTTTTGGTTCAGTGTTCGCCGGCAGCGTAATCAATGTACGTCGGATATATTCGTCTTTTTCAATATCAAGAGTAATGCAGCTGGCAATGCTACTGTGTTTTGAAATGATTTTTGCGATAGCAGCCAGATCTCCTTGCTTTCCTGTAGAAGCAATTGTCAGCACATAGCTTCCTTGTTCTACGCTCCAAGATTGGGAGAGCATATTAAGTAATGTGCTATGTGTCAAAATACCATAAAAATGATTTTCACTGTCAAGGACAGCAATATAAGGTAGCTCTTTGATCGTAAAGAATACTTTGAAGAAAGAAGTATCCAGATAAATGAACTTTGTGGCATTTTTCAAAAGATGAGTGACAGGAAGCGTCATATCACCGCCGTTTGCTTTATGACGATAGATGTGCATTTTGTAAATATTTCCACGGAAAATATTCCCTGAAGAATCTAAGATCGGCACACAACGGTATCCGGAAGTTTCTAAAATTTTTAATGCTTCTTCTAATGTACTAGTCTCTGTAACGGTTGTCAGATCTTTTTTCTTATATACAAGTGTTTTTAATAGCATCGCTATACCTCCAATTGTCTCATTTTAGCTTAATTTCAAATTAATCATATCATAATTTTATCTAAAACAATAGATAGTTTATTTCACAAATTGACAAGTAAAAAGTTACGTGATACTGTTATTAAGTATAAGTCTGATTCTCAGCAAGGGGGGCAGAAGTAAATGGCAAAGAAAAAAGCAGCACTCGCTTGTTCCGTTTGTGGGTCTCGTAACTACACAAAATCAGTCAGTGAAGGAAAAAGCGGCGAACGTTTAGAAATCAACAAATTTTGTAAATATTGTAATCAATATACATTACATAAAGAAACGAAATAAACAGCAAAGGAGGATGTCTCATGAAATTTCTAAAAAGCGTAAAAGATGAAATCAAACAAGTAACTTGGCCAAACAGAAAACAACTTCGTAAAGATACGTTGGTAGTTATCGAAACTTCTATTCTTTTCGGGTTGATGTTTTACGTAATGGATACAGCAATCCAAAGTTTATTTGGCTGGATCTTAAAATAACTCGCTAGCCACAATGTGCTTTTAGTGCTATAATGAAGCGAAAGAAAAACTTCGGGTGTACTGAGGTTTTTTTATTTTACAATGAAATGAGGAGCCTTCAATGGAATCTTTTGAAAAAAACTGGTATGTCTTGCATACATATTCAGGATATGAAAACAAAGTAAAAGCAAATATCGAATCTCGTGCGCAAAGTATGAAAATGGCCGACTTTATTTTCCGTGTCGTTGTTCCTGAAGAAAAAGAAACAGAAGTCAAAAATGGGAAAGAAAAAGAAATCGTTCATAAAACATTTCCAGGATATGTTCTTGTTGAAATGATCATGACAGACGCTTCCTGGTATGTTGTCCGTAACACACCAGGCGTGACAGGATTCGTTGGTTCACACGGAGCTGGAAGCAAACCAGCACCACTACTTCCAGAAGAAGTCAATCATATCTTGCGTTCTATCGGCATGAGTCTACGACAAAATGATCTAGAAGTAGAAGTTGGCGAAGTTGTGAAAATCATCGAAGGCGCATTTGCTGGATTAGAAGGACAAGTAACAGAAGTTGACGGAGAAAAAGAAAAATTGAAAGTCAACATCGATATGTTTGGTCGTGAAACAAGTACAGAACTTGATTTCGATCAAGTAGATAAAATCGATTAATGATTAATAAAAAGACTTGAAATGTCGATCATACGATTGACCTTTCAAGTCTTTCTTTTTTCTATATGGAAAGGAAGAGGAGAATGACAAATCAAATCAAAAATGTATGCAAACATGCGGCTACAGCAGCTTTAGTGCTTATCAGCTTGTTTGCGATAAGTGGTTGCCAGACGACGAAGACGAATACTACTGCAGTTTCTGATAAAGAAAAAACGGTAGAATCCAGTAAATTGATAGAAAAAACCACTATTCCAACACTTTTTTTCCATGGCTACAGCGGGACAGAAAATTCCTTTAAAGGGATGTTGCAACGTTTGGAAAAAAATCAAAAAGCAGTAAAAGAATTAGTTTTAATAGTAGGAGCAGATGGACAAATACAAGCAGAAGGGGACTTGTCTGGAAAAGCAGACAATCCGATGGTCCAAGTATTGTTTGAAGATAATAAAAACAACGAGTGGAACCAAGCAGAATGGATCAAATCTTGTCTTTTGTATCTGAAAGAAAACGAGGGCATAGACAAAGTCAACATAGTGGGGCATTCCATGGGAGGGGTTAGTGCATTACGCTATTTAGGAACATATGGACAGGATACGTCATTGCCGCAAGTTCAGACATTTACGGCAATTGGTGCACCTTTTAATGATTTTGTCGATGACAGTGGGCAATCTCTGACAGAGGAGTTAGCAAAGGGGCCTGCTGTTGTTGTTTCTAGCCGCTATCAAGATTATCAGCAAATGATCGGAAATTTGCCTACAACTACTCGATTTTTCCTGATTGCCGGACAATTAGATGAAGCAGACTTGAGTGATGGGACAGTACCGTTAAACAGTGCATTAGCTGTCTATGCGTTGTTGAAACAACACGGAAATGAAGTAGAAGAAAAAATAGTAAAAGGCGAAAATGCCGCTCATAGTATGCTTCATGAAAACCAAGAAGTAGATCAGCTTGTTAGTCGATTTGTTTGGAACGAATAGCAAGAAAAGGATCCGAGAGTAAATTTTTGCTTACTTTTTGTAAGGATATTATGATTTATATGTAATCAAGAAGATGAAAGAAGGATCTACTATGACTTATCATACAAGTAATGAAGAACATCCAATCGATATCGTAAACATTGCCTCACTAGAAGGTCGTGTAAAAGAGCGCATGGAAGCAGGAGCTTTTGGCTATATTCGCGGTGGTTCTGAAGATGAGTGGACGATGAAAGAAAATACGACTTCTTTTAATACAAAAAAAATCATGCCACGGATATTACGCGGAATCGACTCAGCGGATTTGCATACATCAGTTTTTGGAATTGAATTAGACACACCGATTATCCAAGCGCCATCAGCGGCCCAAGGATTGGCACATGAAAAAGGGGAAGCTGATACAGCTAAAGGGGTAGCTGCTGCTGGATCAATCTTTTCCATCAGCACTTATGCAAACACGACAATCAAAGATGCAGCAGATGCAGCGCCAGGTGCACCGCAGTTTTTCCAATTATATATGAGTAAAGACGATGGATTCAATGAGTTCATTTTGAAAAAAGCAGTAGAAGCAGGGGCTAAAGCCATCATTTTAACGGCAGATTCAACGCTTGGTGGTTACCGTGAAGAAGATGTGATCAATCAATTCCAATTTCCATTACCAATGCCTAATTTAGCTGCTTATAGCGAACAAAGTGCAAGTGGGAATGGCGAAGGAAAAGGAATTGCAGAAATTTATGCAGCTGCAAAGCAAGGCTTGACACCAGATGATATCAAAACAATCAAAGAAATCACCAATCTTCCAGTCATCGTAAAAGGAATACAATCGCCAGAAGATGCAGTCATCGCTATCTCTGCAGGGGCAGATGGTATCTGGGTATCTAATCATGGTGGTCGACAATTAGACGGAGGTCCTGCTTCCTTTGAAGTATTGCCAAAAATTGCCGAAGTAGTCAATAAACGTGTACCAGTGATTTTCGACTCTGGCGTCCGTCGAGGAGAACATGTCTTTAAGGCTTTGGCAAGTGGTGCTGACTTAGTTGCGATTGGCCGACCAGTGATCTATGGATTGAATCTAGGTGGGGCAGAAGGGGTAACTTCTGTTTTTGAACACCTGAACAAAGAATTGTCGATCACGATGCAACTTGCAGGAACAAAAACGATTGATGAAGTAAAAAATACGAAATTGATGGATTAATAAAAAAACGAAGAGAGGCCTAACTGTGCGTCTCTTCGTTTTTTTGTGATGGAAATAACTAATCTCTTAATACTCGAAACTAGGCAGCTTTTTTACGACCTCTTATTTAAAATCTCTTCTGTAAGTCGCTTAGCAGTTGGCGTAACAGCTAAGCCGCCTTCTGCTGTCTCTTTGAAAATCGATGGCATTTGTCGTCCGACTTGATACATCGCAGCAACGACTTCATCCGGTGGAATGACACTTTCGATACCCGCTAATGCCATGTCAGCAGAGATGAAAGCTTGAGAAGACCCTAAAGCATTACGTTTGACACAAGGTACTTCAACTAAACCTGCAACAGGATCGCAAATCAGTCCCATCATATTTTTCAATGTGATGGCTACTGCTTGAGCTGCTTGATGAGGAGTCCCATTTTTTGCGCAAACCAAAGCTGCCGCCGCCATTGCACTTGCAGAACCAACTTCTGCTTGACAACCCCCTTCTGCGCCACTAATAGAAGCGTTGTTCGCGATTACTAACCCGAAAGCGCCAGCAGTAAACAAAAATTCCAATTGCTGTTCATGTGACAAACCAAGCCGATCTCGGACAGCCATTAACACACCAGGAACAACCCCCGCACTTCCAGCAGTCGGTGTAGCACAAATCAATCCCATTTTTGCATTGACTTCGTTAACAGCTACAGCGTTGCGTACAGCCTTTAAGATCGTTTCTCCGCTCAAAAAATCTGCATCGTTCAAATAATCATCTAATTTTTTTGCATCGCCACCGGTAATCCCTGTGACGGAGGTGACACCTTCTTTTCCCTCGTTGATCGATTGTTCCATTACTGAAAGATTTTTTTCCATAATCGCAATGATCTGACTACGGGAACGACCGCTCATTTCCATTTCAACTGCAATCATCAATTCTGCTACACTTGAATAAGCTTTCGCTTGGTCTACTAATTCTTCAATCGATAAAAACATTTTTTCAGCTCCTTAATCGAAATAGTTTACGCTGTCGATATTTGGCAGATGTTTGAGTCTTCTTACTGTTTCTTCAACTTGAGGATTATCTACTTCAATGATCATGATGGCACTTTCGCCTTTTGATTCCCGTGTCACTGTCATAGTACCGATATTCGTATTGGTTTCAGAAAGTATACCAGTCACTTTAGCGATCATCCCTGGAACATCTTGGTGAACAACGATCAAGGTAGGTGTTCCCATGCTTAAAGAAATTTTGAATCCATTCAATTCAGAAATCTGGATATTGCCACCGCCGATCGAAATGCCAGTAACTGAAAGCTTTCGTGTTCCTTTTTTTAGAAGCATCTTTACAGAATTCGGATGTTCGGCTTTTTCACTCTTAGGAACAAACAAGACTTCCATGCCTGCTTCATATGCCAATTTCAAAGAATCAGCTAAACGTTCATCATCAGGTTCCATTCCTAATAGACCGCCAACTAATGCAATGTCTGTTCCGTGCCCCCGATAGGTTTTTGCAAATGATTCATATAGATAAATATCTACAGAATCAGGTTGCTCGCCAAATATACTGCGTACGATCTTCCCAATTCTAGCTGCTCCAGCTGTGTGGGAGCTACTTGGACCAATCATCACAGGTCCAATAATATCAAAGACACTTCTATACCTTAAATCTTTCATTTTCTCCACCTCATTTTGTTATGTAGGAATCTTTGTACAAGGGTCTAAAAAAACCGCGTTATTGTTTGCTTTCATCTGTTGAACCATGCTAGCGCAAGTGTAACATAAAAGAAGAAATGGGAACGAAAAATTGTTGTTTTTTTAGAATAAATTTAGCGTTTATTCAAGCAAAATGTAAAAATAGCAGAAAAAAATCTTGAAAAAACAAATAAATTTGCTATACTGTACCAGTGTGCATTGTTTTGCACATTATTTGTCTGGATTTTTTCAGATCAGATAAAACGTGGGAGGAGAAATATGCATCTCCAATTAACCACATCACGGACTTAAGGAGGTATGTCTCGTGGCAAAGAAAGTAGAAAAAATCGTTAAATTGCAAATTCCTGCAGGGAAAGCAACTCCAGCTCCACCAGTAGGTCCTGCACTAGGTCAAGCGGGTATCAATATCATGGGATTCACAAAAGAATTCAACGCTCGTACAGCTGATCAAGCAGGTTTGATCATTCCGGTTGTTATTTCTGTATACGAAGACCGTTCATTCACATTCGTTACAAAAACACCGCCAGCTGCTGTTCTATTGAAAAAAGCAGCTAAAATCGAAAAAGGTTCAGGTGAACCAAACAAAAATAAAGTTGCGAAAGTTTCTAGCGATCAAGTAAGAGAAATCGCTGAATTAAAAATGGAAGACCTAAACGCAGCTAACGTTGAAGCAGCAATGCGCATGGTTGAAGGAACTGCACGAAGCATGGGGATCACTGTAGAATAATCTCTACACCCTAAGACAGCAGCTTCTCAGTTGGCTCTATATTGAAAGATATAGAACACGTGGGAGGTACAACCGTTATAACCACAATCAAGGAGGAACCAAAATGGCTAAAAAGAGCAAAAAAATGCAAGATGCATTAAAAAAAGTTGATTCAAGTAAAGTTTATCCTGTTGCCGAAGCAGTAGCTTTAGCAAAAGAAACAAACATTGCAAAATTTGATGCAACAGTTGAAGTTGCATACCGTTTGAACGTAGACCCTAAAAAAGCAGACCAACAAATCCGTGGTGCTGTTGTATTACCAAACGGAACTGGTAAAACACAAACTGTTTTAGTTTTTGCTAAAGGAGACAAAGCAAAAGAAGCTGAAGCAGCTGGTGCAGATTTCGTAGGTGACGACGACATGGTTCAAAAAATCCAAAACGGATGGTTTGACTTTGACGTAGTTGTTGCAACACCTGATATGATGGCTACTGTAGGTCGTCTAGGACGTGTATTAGGACCAAAAGGCTTAATGCCAAACCCTAAAACTGGTACAGTTACAATGGATGTAACAAAAGCAGTAAACGAAGTGAAAGCTGGTAAAGTAACTTACCGTGTAGACAAAGCTGGAAACATCCATGTACCAATCGGAAAAGTTTCATTTGATGATGAAAAATTAGTTGAAAACTTTGCAACAATCCATGATGTATTGCTAAAAGCTAAACCATCAGCAGCTAAAGGTCAATACATGAAAAATGTAACGATCACAACAACATTTGGACCTGGTATCCATGTTGACCAAGCTTCTTTCTAATCAAATATTAGAACGTTGATTGATCCAACTGAAAAATAATTCTTGACTCAACTAGTTTAGCATGCTAAGCTAGTTGAGGTTAATAATTAACTTGTACCGAAGACAGTAGGTGGCTCCAAGCCTTAATTTCCTACCGAGGACGTTTATTGAATATATTCAATAGTCCCTCTATGTCTGCGGTGGCATAGAGTTTTTTATTGTGAATCACTATGAACGAAGTGAATAGATGATGAACAATACTGGTTGAGCAAAGAAACTATACAAGTGATTTGCCTTTTCAGTTCAAAAAACTCTTCCATCAAAATTCAGGAGGTGAAACTCAAAAATGAGTGAAGCAATTATCGCAAAAAAAGCAGCAATCGTTGATGAAGTAAGCGAAAAATTTACAGCAGCTGCATCAGTAGTAGTCGTTGACTACCGCGGATTAACAGTTGATGAAGTAACACGTTTACGTAAACAACTTCGTGATGCTAACGTAGAAATGAAAGTTATCAAAAACTCAATCCTTTCACGTGCAGCTAAAAAAGCTGGCCTTGAAGGCATGGACGAAGTATTCACTGGACCTACAGCCGTTGCATTCAGTAACGAAGATGTAGTTGCACCAGCGAAAATCATGGACGAATTTGCTAAAGAAGCAAAAGCATTAGAAATCAAAGGCGGTATCATCGAAGGTAAAGTATCTTCATTGGAAGAAATCACAGCATTGGCAAAATTGCCAAATCGCGAAGGACTTCTATCTATGTTGCTATCTGTACTACAAGCGCCAGTCCGCAACGTGGCTTACGCTGTCAAAGCAGTGGCAGACAAAGAAGATGGAGATGCAGCTTAATTGCCGCATAAAGTATTAAATAAAAAAGAACATTTAAACGGAGGAAATTATAATGGCATTGAACATTGAAAACATCGTTGCTGAGTTAAAAGAAGCAACTATCCTAGAACTTAACGACCTAGTTAAAGCTATTGAAGAAGAATTTGGCGTATCTGCTGCTGCTCCTGTAGCTGTAGCTGCTGCTGGTGGCGCTGCTGCTGCTGAAGAACAAACAGAATTCACTGTAGAATTAACTGCAGCTGGAGACCAAAAAGTTAAAGTTATCAAAGCAGTTCGTGAAGCAACTGGCTTAGGCTTGAAAGAAGCTAAAGCTGTAGTTGATGGCGCTCCTGCACCAGTTAAAGAAGGCGTATCTAAAGAAGAAGCTGACGAATTGAAAGCTAAACTTGAAGAAGTTGGCGCATCTGTAACTGTTAAATAATTTTTTAACTATTTAAAAGCACTGAGATCCTATCTTGGATTTCGGTGCTTTTTTGTTTTTATGTTAAACTATTATTTAATGAATATAGTTTTTTTCAGGAGGTAATATGAAAAAGAAAAAAATCCGATTGATTTTGATCACGTTGGGAATCGTTCTGATACTGATGGTGGGCTATCGGTTGTATTTGGAATACCAGACAGATATACAATTATTTTTGAACCCGAAAGCAAGTAAAGCACAGCTACTGGCTCATATCCGTTCTCACGGATTTTTCGCAGGGCTTCTTTTAGTCGTATTAACGGCAGTGATGTGTGCTGTTCCCGGTATCCCTACTTCGGTTATTGGTGTCATTGCCGGATTGAGCTTTGGTCCGTTCATTGGGGCAGGTATCAATGTTTTAGGGAATGCTCTGGGCAATATCTCCGCTGTGTTTTTGATGCACCGATTGAAGTTTTTAGACAAGAAAACTGAAAAAAATCATTGGGTGCGATCCATTCGGCAAATGAGACATCCAAAAATAGGCGTAATGTTAGGTTACATGATACCGGTGATCCCATCTTCTATGGTCAATTTTGCTGCAGATGCGATGAAACTGCCTCTTCAGCAAATCGTAATGTCGATCGTGATTGGAGTCATCCCTTCATCTGTGTTGTATGCGTGTGGTGGAGAAGCTCTGTTTCACGGATATAACAAAACTGCAGTCACGTTGGTTGCAAGTGTTACTGTGTTAGTAGGGTTAGTTGTCTTCATTTATAAAGATCGCAAGAAAAAACAAGGAAAACAAAGACAAAAATAATAAGTATGGCGAATAGTTGTATTTTTCTATTTCCAATCTTTTCCATAAGTTGTAAACTAAGATAGGAAATGGGGGAAATCAATGGAGAGTAAAGAAAAAACATCTTTAACAACATCGCTTATTTTATTATTATCAATCACTTGCGGCGTCGTTGTTGCTAATATGTATTATATCCAGCCGATTGGAACAAAAGTAGCAGCTAGTTTATCTGTTAGCACAAGTGCAGTCGGGATATTGACAATGCTGACCCAGTTAGGCTATGCACTAGGGCTACTGTTTTTAGTTCCTTTAGGAGACGTGGTGGATCGTCCAAAATTAATTATACGAATGGCAGCGTTATCTGCTATCTCGCTGTTGGCCGCTTTTTTTGCGCCTTCGTTTACGTTATTTGCATGCGCTTCTTTTTTAATAGGATTACTTTCGATCGTGCCGCAAATCATCATTCCTTACGGTGCGGTACTAGCGGGACCAAAAGCAAGAGGAAAAGTCATGGGAACATTGCTTAGCGGTTTACTCGTGGGGATTTTGCTTTCTCGGACGGTATCTGGTATTGTTGCCAGTCTTTTTTCTTGGCGGATGATCTATTTATTTGCTTTATGTGCCGTCGGGATTCTTACACTTCTGCTTTACTGGAAGATGCCGCGTTCTGTCCAGCAAAGTAGTACATTTGTTTCATACCTTGATTCACTCAAAAGTTTGCCGCATTTAGTTGCCTCTCAACGTTTATTAAGAGAAGCGGCAGTCAGCGGATTTTTTATGTTTGGCACATTTTCGATCTTTTGGTCTACGTTGATTTTTTATATCAGCAGTCCCGCTTACAATTGGGGGACTTTTGAAGCAGGGATATTAGCGATTTTTGGGTTGTCTGGAGCAGTCGCTGCACCTATCGTGGGACGACTGGCAGATTCTTATTCTGAAAGAAAAATTGTATATATGGGACTTGTTATGCAAACAATAAGTTTTATTGCTTTATTGGTTGGCGGAAGCCATTTGGCCATTTTGCTTTTAGCTATTATTTTATTAGACGTCGGGAATCAATTTGGTCAAGTCGCCAATCAAACACGAGTACAAGGACTAGGTGAAGCAGCAAGCAACCGAAATAATACTGTATTTATGTTTATGTACTTTATTGGAGGTGCGGCTGGTTCATTGCTAGGGACGACCATGTGGCAGCAGTATGGTTGGTTAGGTGTAACGGTTAGCGGACTTGTTTTTCAGGGATGTGCGTTTTTCTTTCAATTCGTTGTTTTTCGAGAGAAAAAAGAAAACTGAACAACAAAAAAACTGATGATCATGCTATCATCAGTTTTTTTGTCTTTTTGTCTCATTATTTTGGCTCGATCTCAATAACTCGTTGAACAAGATCTTGATAAAATTCTTGTTCATGAGAGACGATGATCACCGTTCCTGGAAATTTCTGAATGCCATCTTGTAAGCTTTCTTTCGTTTCTTGATCAATATGGTTCGTCGGTTCATCGAGAATCAGTAAATTACCTTGGTTCATTGTCAACTGTGCAAGTTTCACCTTGGTTTGTTCTCCACCACTTAATGTAGTGAGAGGTTCGCTTGCTAATTGATTGACTAGTCCAGCTTTAGCTAATTGGCGACGTAATTCTTTGATAGTTGCTTTTGGAAATTGACTACTTAAGTATTGTAGTGGTGTTTCTAATGGATTTTCCCAGTACAGATCTTGTGAAAAGTAATTGATTTTTGTGTTATCTGGGAAGTGGAAATCGCCACTTATTTTTTCGATCTCACCAATCAATGTTTTTAACAAAGTAGATTTCCCAATCCCGTTGAAGCCTCGAATGGCAATATTTTCACCAAACCGGATGGTCAAATTGATGGGTGCAAGTAGCGGTCGATCATAGCCGATGACTAAATCAGTTGTTTCCACTGCCAACGTCGTGACAATAGGAGAGAATGGAAAATCAAAGACAGCTTTACTTGCTGAAGCGGGAGGTGTCAGCCGTTCGATTTTATCTAATTGTTTTTGTCGGCTTTTTGCCATCGTTGATCGGGAACCGGCTTTGTATTTCCGAATATAAGCTTCGGTCTTTTCGATTTGTTTTTGTTGAGCATGATATTGGCGCAAATAGCTTTCGCGATTTTGTTCCTTTTGTTTCAATGCTTGTTTTAGATGGCCAGTATACTTAGTAATCTTTCCAAACTCGATGTCTGCGATATGGGTGGTGATCTGATCAAGAAATTCTTGGTCATGGGAAATCACGATATACGCACCGTCAAAATCCTGAAGAAACTGCGTCAGCCATTGGATATGCTGATCATCTAAGTGATTGGTTGGTTCATCTAAGATCAGAACATCTGGGTTTTCTAAAAGTAGTTTTGCTAAAATCACCTTTGAACGTTGTCCACCACTTAGATTTTTCAACAGTGAATCTAAACCTAAGACATCGATTCCCAACCCGCTGCTCATCTCAGCAACTAAGGTGTCGATTTGATAAAACACTCCTTGGTCTAATTCCGTTTGGAGTTTCCCAGCTTTTTCCAGCAAGGAATCATCGAAGGTCTCGCTATATGTTTGGTAAAGAAAAGCAATTTTTTCTTCCTTTTCGTATTCTTTTGCGTACGCAGTTTTTAGAAATTCTTCGATCGTTAATGTTTCATCGACTTCTACATATTGATCGAGGTAACCTTTATGAATATTTTTTTGCCAATGGATCTGTCCGTCATCTGGCAGGATCTCACCAGTGATGATTTTAATCAATGTACTTTTGCCGGCTCCGTTTTGTCCGATCAGCCCAAGATGTTCGCCAGCGTTTAATTGCAGATCGACTCCTTCATAGAGGATTTTATCGCCGAACTGCTGGGTGATGTTGTTTAATGTCAGTATACTCATAATAACTCCTTTTTCATAAAAAAACTGCAGACATAAAGCGTCCACAGTGAATCAATTGCTTGGTTTTCATGCAACATGGATTGTTTGATTGAACCATCTTATGAAACCTAACACGGATGCCCTTTTGTTGTCAAGAAAATGAAAAAAATAGAATTTGGTCTATACTGATTATTGTAAAAAGAAAAAAAGAATGCTATAATTGGGCTATACCAAAACACAAAGGAGCAATCACTATGGAAATCATTCGTGTAAAAAACGCTGAAGAAGGCGGAAAAAAAGCATTTGAAATCATCAAAGAAGGTATGAACAAAGGTGCAAAAGTATTAGGATTGGCAACAGGAAGCACACCAGTTACTTTATATAAAGAAATGACTTCAAGCGATTTGGATTTCAGTGAAATGACTTCTGTAAACTTAGATGAGTACGTTGGACTAGGTGGTTCAGATGAACAAAGCTACCGCCATTTCATGGATGTCCAATTATTTGATAAAAAACCATTCAAAGAAACATTTGTACCAGATGGGAAAGCAGAAGATCTGGAAGCAGCATGCAAAAAGTATGATCAAATCATCGATGCTCATCCAATCGATATCCAAATTTTAGGAATCGGGCAAAATGGACATATCGGTTTCAATGAACCTGGTGCTTCATTTGACGGAACAACTTCAGTAGTTGATTTGACAGAATCAACGATCAATGCAAACAAACGATTCTTTGATAAAGCAGAAGATGTACCAACAAAAGCTGTTTCAATGGGAATTGGCTCGATCATGAAAAGTAAAGAAATCGTCTTGATGGCGTTTGGCGAAAGCAAAGCTGATGCAATCAAAGGGATGATTGAAGGACCTGTAACGAATCATTTACCAGCAAGTGTATTGCAAAACCACGACAATGTCGTTGTGATCATCGATGAAGAAGCAGCAAGTAAATTGTAATTTACAAAAGAGGCCGGGACAGAAGCGTTTAACTCCAAGAAATAAGAAGAAATTCACGAAAATTGCTTTTCAAATTTTTGTGAATTTCAGCTTATTTCCGAAGGAGTTGCTTCTGCTTCCGTCGTTTACACATGTTTAGAGCGTGAGACAAAAGTTTTTCTTTACTTTTGTCCCACGCTCTTTTTCGTAAGAGGTAAAAATTGCACTTTTTTTGTCTGCTCCTTTCAGACATGATATATTGGACAGGAGGGTGTTTAGATGAATGATATGGTATTGACAATTCCAGAGATTATTTTACGTTTAGGGATCGCTATGCTATTTGGCGGAGCAATTGGCTTTGAGCGACAATATAAAAATCGCCCAGCAGGGATGCGTACACATATTTTAGTTTGTATGGGAGCATGTATCATTGCATTGATCCAAGTCGAGATCGCTAGTGGAGCATTAAGAGATGCTTTAGCGTATCCACAGCTTGCTGGAACGATCCGTTCAGATGAAGCAAGGCTGATTGCTCAAGTAGTGAGTGGCGTCGGTTTCTTAGGTGCTGGAACGATCATCGTCACGAAACAATCAGTGACGGGACTTACGACTGCCGCTTCTTTATGGGCTATTGCCGGATTAGGGATCGCCATCGGCATGGGTTACTATTCCATTGCGATCATCAGTTTTATCGGGATTGCTATTGCACTCACAGTAGTGAAACGCGTGATCCATGTACCTACGACTAAAAAGTTAGAAATCCAATTTATCCATAGAAAAGAAACCAAAGATTTTCTTACCGATTATTTTGAAGAGAAAAATATCGTGATCGAAGATGTGAATTTTGATGTGAAATTCGTTGATGACTATCGTGTATATAAAAATATATATACGATCGATCTTCCTAAAGGACTCACTTATGCCGATGTGATCGAGGAATTGTCCGTGCACAAAAATATCACAAAGCTGCATTTAGTCAGTATTGCGCAATAAACGATCTGCCCAAAACGATTTTTATTTTGGGCGGATCGTGTTTTTGTTGAAGTACTCTTCTGATCAGTCAAATACCTTTCCTTTTTTATTTTGTTTTTTTTAAGCAAATGAAAATCTCAGCGCGTAATTCTTTGTTAAATGATAAAATAGAAGTATCAAAGGAATTTGGAGGAGAGGTATGCAATCACGTTTTAAACAATCAAAATTATTTTTCTGGACAGTGGAGCTAGTACTCACGATCGTCGGCGTGTATTTTATTTTACAAATGCCGAATATTTTTAGTCCAATATTGAAAATGCTTTCGGCTATTTTTTTGCCGTTGCTTGTGGCTGGTTTTATCTATTATATGTTCGATCCAATCGTTGTTTTTCTCGAAAAGCATCGGATTCCGAGAGTGTTCGGTTTTTTATTGACATTTTTGGTCGTGATCATTTTAGTTGTTTTGACTGTCATGAATGTAGTGCCTCAGTTAGTGGAGCAGACGATTCAATTGACTCAGAGCCTGCCAATCTATGCAGATGAAACAAGCAAATGGTTAAATGAATTGGCGCAGCGAGAAGAGTTTAAAAATTTCAATTTGGAAGAACAATTAGCATCAGCGAATTTATCTCTCAGTAATTTGTTCAATATCATATTGGTCAGCTTATCTGCAAGTGTCACTAAAATCATTTCATTCATGATGCAATTTTTTATTTTGTTATTTACCGTTTCATTTATCTTGCTGTTTATGTTTAAGGATGGACACAAATTTATTGATGCGTTGTCTCATTTTTTTCCGAAAGCGATTCGTAAAGAGTTGCGCCAAACAGTGAAAGAATTAAATGAAACATTGTCTGCCTATATCAGCAGTACGATCTTAGATGCTTTGATTATTGGTGTGATGAGCTTTTTGGCAATGAGAATATTCAATCAGCCTTATAGCTTATTGCTTGCGGTCATTTGCGGCATCACGAATATTATCCCATATGTCGGCCCTTTTATTGGAGCAGTACCAGCAATCATTGTCGGTTTGTTTATCTCTCCATTTCAAGCTTTGTACATGGCGTTGTCGATTCTAGTGATCCAACAATTAGATGGAAATTTGATCAAGCCGTTGTTGTTTGGGAAATCAATGAATATCCATCCACTGACGATCATCTTGGTATTGATTGGAGCAGGAAGTGTCGCAGGAATATTAGGCATGCTGATTTGTATACCTGTCTATGCAGTCATTAAGACGATAATATTAAATATCCGGAAAATCTATTTATTGAGAAGAATGGAACATGTTTCTGAAAAGTTAGATAGTCCAAAAGTGCTGGAAGAAACAAGTGAATAAGCCTATTTAAAAGGGGATCTTAGCGTTCATTTTATTTAGATGTATGCTGAGATTCTTATTTATATGATCCAGTGGATGCTTTTTTATAACCTAACTGTTCCGTCCTGTTTAGGGTGGACGAATTAACAAATCATGGGGTAAATATTGTTTACTGGAAATGGCTCAAAGGTATATTAGATTTCTTTCATTTTAGATAGAGTAAGTAAAACGAAGAAATCACAAGAAATGCTTCCAAGAGAAAACAATACTAAGTGTGCTAACATATTAAGTTTTGATTATCCTGCTTTCTCACTCATTTCATTTTCATCTCACTCAGAAGTCTCTCCTGAAACCGATTTTCTACCATGGTATCCTAAAGAAAAAGAATTCGGAAGGTTGTCATGAATCAGTTAAAACAAAATCTATTTTTGACGCGGCGCGATTTCGAAGAAGCACTAGAGGAGATGATTCTGCCTTTAAAACAGGGACTATTCAATAGTGAAAAACCAGGAGTACGTCTAGGGAGTAGCGGCGCTGTTTATGACGAGAAGAGAGCAGAAATGGAGGCATTTATTCGTCCATTATGGGGACTGGCACCTTATTGGATGAATAATGGGACGAAAGATGAGTTGAAAGACGTCTATCGAAAGAAAATCTTGAAAGGGATGAATCCAAAAGATTCATTTTATTGGGGAGATATTAACGATTATGATCAATATATCGTAGAAATGGCAGCGTTATCTTTGAATCTGTTATTGAATCGAAACTATTTCTTTGATGAACTGTCAGTCACTTCCAAACAACAGTTGATTCATTGGCTAAAACAAGCCTTAGATAAAAAAATACCTAAAAATAATTGTACATTTTTCAAAATTTTGATCCGAATCGCTTTAAAACATTGTGGTGAATCATTAGATAAAGAAAAAATGGAAGCAGAATTACGCTTTATTGACACGATGTATGTAGGAAAAGGCTGGTATATCGACGGTAAATCTTCGCAAAAAGATTACTATGTTCCTTTTGCTTTTCATTATTATGGATTGATTTTTGCCAAATTAATGAAAGATGACTTTCCTGAATGGTCAGAAAAATTCATCTATCGTGCAAAAGAGTTTACGAAGGACTATATTTATTATTTCGATTCCGATGGAGAAGCGTTACCTTATGGACGAAGTCTCATCTATCGATTTGCACAAGGTGCTTTTTTTTCTGCATTGATTTTTGCAGAAGTGGAAGCAATCCCTTGGGGTCAGATAAAGACGCTTCTTTCCAACCATATGAAGCAGTGGATGACACACGATATCTTTACTTATGACGGACGGCTATCCATTGGGTATCATTATGAGAACCTTGTGATGGCAGAAGGTTATAACGCACCGGGGTCTCCCTATTGGGCATTAAAAGTATTTTTATTACTAGCAACAAAAAAAGAACATCCGTATTGGAAAGCCAAACCTGAACCAGTCAATACCAAAGAGAAAAGATTGATTGATAATGGAAATATGCTTTTGTGTCAGGCAAAAGAAGGAAAACATGTACTTGGTTATCCATATGGTTTGATGATTGATGGCCAAGCGCATGCCCCAGCGAAGTATAGTAAGTTTGTCTACTCTACTAAATTCGGCTTTAGTGTGCCAAAAGCGGGAATCACATATGGAGAAGGGGCATTTGATAATACATTAGCTCTTTCAAGAGACGGTGAATATTTCAGGACAAAGAAAAAGGTACGAAGTAGTGAAGCAACAGAGACTTCTGTTATGTATGAATGGCAACCATTCCAAGAAGTGCTGATCCAAACAGAAATTTACCCATTTGGTGAATGGCATGTTCGATTCCATGAGATATATACGACGATTCCTTTAGAGATAAGAGAAGGCGGATTTAGTCTTTTGGTAAAAGAACCAGAAATAACTTTGGCGAAAGACTGTGCAAAAATAAAAGAAACGCATGTGTCTCAAATCATTGCAATCGAGGGGTATGAAGAAGCAGGGATTCAGGTGCTAGAACCAAATACTTCTGTATTCTTTCCAAGAACCAATCTTCCCTATTTTAAAAAGAAAATCGAACCTGGTACCCATCGCTTTATTTGTTTAGTTGGCGGAATAATAAATGGAGGAGAAAAAAATGATCCAAATTGATCTAAAAAATAAAAATAATCAAGTAGTTATTGGCAAAATCGATCACGAGAAAAAAGAAACCGCATTTTCTGCAAATGGAGAAGAAATAGCAGTTTTAGCAATCAAAAATCACACATATGAAGTAGGAGACAAACTGGTCATAACGAAAGAGAAAAATGATCACTATTTTGTTGTGCAATTAGATGAAACATTGGCACCGACACTTCTTTATATTCCAGAGAAGAAATGGGAATATGTGATTCCGCTAGAAGAAACGAAAGCTTCAGTAGAGACGGGATTTCATTCAAAAAGACATCACATATATGTTCGTAAAGCCTATGATTTTGAAGTGGAAAGCTATCGGAATGTATCTACAAACCCTCATGATCAAAAATTGTTCAGTGGAGCATATCCACATGCATATGCTAATGTAGAGACGAGAAATGATGTGACTTTTTTTGCTAAAAATGCGATTGACGGAAAGTTTGGTAATCGCTCACATGGATCCTATCCATTTACTTCTTGGGGAATCAATCAGCAAAAAGATGCAACTTTGACGATCGACTTTGGACGCTCAATCCAAACCGATCGAGTAAATCTTTTGTTTCGAGGAGATTATCCACATGATAGCTATTGGACAGAAGTTTCGATTTGTTTTTCTGATGGAGAAACAATAAAAGTAGCAACAACAGATACGCTTGAATTTCAATCGTTTTACTTTCCTGAAAAAATGACGAGTTCAGTTACTTTGAAAAATTTGAAAAAAGCAGAAGATACGTCACCATTCCCAGCATTAACACAAATTGAGATTTTCGGACGAGAAGTAATCACTTGTACTTGATTAAGAGAAATAATGATAGAAAAGCTATTCACTATAAAAGGGAATCCGTTTTGAAAATCGAATAATGATTTTCGTAGGACTCCCTTTTTGTATAAGCTAATTTACAGGATGATTATTTTGAATCGTTCATGACAAATCTTTTTTTATTGGTTGATCTGAAAAAATCAATGTATCAATCGATATACCTTCTGTTTCAAAAATAATCACTTCATTTCTGCCTTTTTTTAGTACATCTTTTGGACAATATAGTGATAAAACAGGCCCATGATTCCAGTACCTCCCAAGATTGAATCCATTGATGATGACGACCCCCTTACCATATAAAGAACAATCGATATAAGTATCTGCTTCTTCAGCAAGATCAAACTCAAATTGATAAAAAGAAGGCTGTGACGGGTCTTTGCCAGCGGAATAGTCGATTTTATCTAGTTGAGCTTGTTCGAAAGTCAATGGGTAATGGCGGTATCCAAGATGGAAATGGATATCTTGCATAACACCATTGCGAATCCCTTTTGATTGGGAGGGACTATTCAATTTTGCACCGTAATTGACTCTTCCTAAATTCTCAACTAGAACATCTAATGCGATAGTGGGCTGATTTTTTTGTCCTTCAAGCATCATTTCATCACCCAGTGTTTCTTGTGTTTGCGTTTGATTGTATTTGCCGTCAATATATATTTGTGCACGATCGTTTGTTTCGATTAAACGTAATTTATTTTTATGTCCGTAGTTTTTTAAGGTAAGTGAATATAATAAATAGCCGTAGCCATTGCTTGCTTGTTCCATTGTCAAAGGGTAATCTGTTTTGATTTCTTCACAAATCTGTTCTTTTATATGAAATAGAGAAACGCTTTTATTTACCGGATAAGTCCCTAGATTTTTTAACGTTTTTGTTCGGGGCTCTGCTTGCCAAACAGATGGACAAACTTCTTTGATGACCCTTTGAACTGCATAATATTTCTCAGTAGGTTGTCCAGCTTCGTTTAATAGTGCATCGTAATCATAGCTTGTGATTTGCGGAAGATCTGTATTGCCTCGAGCAGAACACCCATTATAAAAACCAAAATTTGTTCCCCCGTGGAACATATAAAGATTCAAGGAACCAATTTCTAACATCTCTTTTACTTCAGTTGCTAATTCTTCGGGATCACGCGTAATGATAGGTTCTCCCCATCGATTAAACCATCCATCCCAATACTCCATACACATGATCGGCCAATTTTTTTGATGATTCTGCATAAATTCTTTTAAGACCTGCGCATTTTCTTTTGAGTGGCTTCCAAAATTACCAGTCACAAAAATGTCTTCATCAATTAATGTACCAGCATCTAACACCTCTAGCCAAGCACCATCGGAGGTAAATAAAGGAACATCAATCGAATGTGCAAGCATCAATTCTTTTGTTTGGCGTAAATAAGATTTTTCCATTCCGTAAGAACCGTATTCATTTTCGAGCTGCATCATGATGACTGGACCACCTTGTGTGATCTGAAGAGGTGCAAGTTTTGGTAGAAGTACTTGATAATAATTTTTCAATTTTTCCATAAATCGAGGATCGGTAGAACGTACTCTTATATCAGGTTCTTTCAATAACCAAGCAGGTAATCCACCAAATTCCCATTCAGCGCAAATGTAGGCGCAAGGACGTAAAATTACCATCAAGTCTAATTCTTGTGCAATTTTTACAAAGCGAACGACATTTTTGAATCCGGAAAAATCAAAGGAACCTTCTTGTGGTTCATGAAGATTCCACGGAATATAAGTTTCAACCGTATTTGCTCCTAGTGCTTTTAAATTATATAAACTGTGCTCCCATTGAGAAGGGGGTATTCTGAAATAATGGATTGCCCCACTAATGATTTTTGTAGGAATACCGTCGACTAAAAATTCGTCTTTTATTTTAAATGTTTGCATGTCTATTCATTCTCCTTACCAGTAAGTGTTCCATTCAGGTTTTGCTAAACGCATAAGTGCTTCTAAATAAAAGTAGTCGCCCCATAGATTTGGCTCATCGACTCCTTTTCCTTCCGCATGAGCATAAACGCCATGTAAAAGCAATCCTTCATTTTCTGGATCATTTTTAGCAGTATAGTGTGTTCCTAATTGATAAATCATTCCTTTTGCTATTTCTTTTGCTTTAGGATACGCTTCCATTTTTTCTGCTTCTAATAATCCACATGCAGCAATCGCTAGAGAAGAACTGTCTTTATCTGATGGAAAATCATCATTGAAATCAAAATCCCAGTAAGGTACAAGATCTTGAGGTAAATGTTCTAAGAAAACATCGACGATCGCTTTGTAGTTCAATGGAAAAGGAACAGAATGCAAGTATCGCTCGTTTAGTGGAATCCCTAAAATCGCCCAACTTTGCCCTCTAGCCCAGATCGACTCATCACTATGACCTTGATGCGTTGCACCATGTGTTGGAACTCCTGTGTTTGAGTCAAAGTAATAGGTATGGAAAGTGGTGGCATCTTCACGAATCACGGTATGCAACAATGTCTGGTAATGCTTGAAAGCCACTTCTTTATAATGTGGGTCATTAGAAAGCGTACATGCTTGGAACAACAAAGGAAGATTGATCAAAGAATCAATAATCAAACGGTATTCGAGAGGATCACCGTATGCTCCCCAAGCTTGGATAAAATTCCCTTTGTTCTGAAATCTTGCCACTAAAATATTTGCAGCTTGTAAAAACGATTCTTTACACAACTGACTATCCACGACTTTATACCCGGCTCCAGCAGATAAACTATAAAGAAAACCGATATCATGATGATCAAGGACGAAGTGTTGGTCTAAGCGTTTTTGAAAGCTATGGATATTTTCCATTGCACGTACTAGAAATTTCTCTTCTTTTGTCCATTCATAAGATAACCAAAGCATTCCCGTCCAAAAACCATTTGTCCAATCATCATTTTTTTTGATTCGATATTTTCCGTTTGTTGCACAAGCTGAAGGGAAATCTAACCCGAAACGAACCATATTTTTTTTGATACGCATCATGCACCATTCAAATTGTTCATCCAACCAATTTTTATCTACAAATGTTCCCAATTCAATCAACATTTCCTTTTTTTGTTGAATATTCATAGTTACCTCCTCTTAAAATGTTAACATATTAACTTAAAAGTAGTATACCGTATTTAGAAAAAAAGCGAGTATTGAAGAGGATTTAAAAAAGTTTATTAGAAGAGAGCAAACAAAAAAGTGAAAGCTATTCCGCTTCCACTTCAATTTTTGTTTTAAAGTATTTCCAATGTTTATAACTGATGATATATTCTGCTACACTTTGATCTGCTAAGTAAGAGTGTTTGATTTGTTGGACAACAGGTTCTCGGAAACTTAGATTTAATAGATTAAGTAGTTCTGCATGCTCTGGGAAAACAATTTCATTTGTTTCCACAGAAGCAAGGGAAAAAAGATCAATCCCAAAATCTTTACGAACTTTTTCGTATATACTTGAATAGACAGAAATATCTTTTGCTATTGGTTCTTTCACTAATTTTTTTGGTAAGTGAGTGATGTGGACCAAAAAGGGTGTGTCTTCAAAGAAACGAACACGTTTAATTTTATAGTAAGAAGCATTTGCTGGTAAGCCTAATTCCTTTAAAATATCCATTTCATTTTCTTCCTCAATCGAGAGTACTTTAACTTTTTCTTTATCTAAAGAATGTAGTTCGATATCAGAGAATTTCACACTTTGAGAAACTTTTGATTTTGAAACGAATGTTCCTTTTCCTTGGATACGATAGAGATAGCCTGCAGCAGTTAGTTCATTGAGAGCCTTGACTGCAGTAATTGAACTAACAGAATATTTCCGTTTGATATCTGCTTCTGAGTAAAATTTATCACCAGGAATAAAGTGGTGGTTTTTGATTTCTTCAAGTAAGTCTTGCTTGATTTGCTCGTATTTAGGAATCATACTAGAAGTCTTCCTTTCTTACAACATCATTATCTAATAGGATAACATGTTAACATATCCAAATCAATTAAAACCCATGAATTCTGCTATTGCAGAAGTAAATAAAATTATGATGGTAGATGAAATTAGTGGAACTTTATAAAAATAATAGAAGTAAAATTGGGATAAAACATCACACTTTAGAAAGCGGATACAAAAATGTCTGATGCAATGGACAAATTTCAGTGAAACAGATGGAATAAAAATGGTTATGATAAAGATGCAAAGGGGGAAGGATCATGACTAGTCAAATGAATCGAGAAAATAAATTAGTGTTGCTCTTGTCAAAACAAAATCATTACATGACTTCAGAAGAATTAGCTGATTTATTAGATACCTCGACTAAAACGGTCTACCGCTTAGTAAAAAAAATAAATACAGAATTTCAAAATGGTCACTTGATTTTATCAGAAAAGGGGAAAGGGTATAAATTAGACTACGAAAAATTTATTGAACGAAACAAAGAAACAAATAATCTATCGATTAGTCTATCGCCAAATGAACGTCAGAATCGTGTAATGGAGGAACTTTTACTGTCTTCACCAAGAGCAATCAGGATATCTGAGCTTTTTAATGCCTACGAGGTGGGTGATTCGGCAATTTCCAATGATGAGAAAAGTATCGCACAAAAGTTGAGGAAGTTTGATCTTCAATTGATTCGAAAAAATCGGACATTAGCCATCAAAGGTTTAGAAGAAGATATACGTAGAGGGCTTGCAGAAGTTATTTGGCGCATGAATATCCTTGATATCGATGAAATAAATGCTTCGAAAACGTTCAACTTCAATCGTTACGATGTCTTGTTCGTTTCAGATCAATTAAAGCTAATCGAAAAAATATTAGAAGGTGGACTTCCTTATCCTTACAATGTCAATATTTTTTCACATCTGTATATCTTGATCAGTCGCTCAAGGAAAAGGAGTGCTCCCGCCAGAGAAGAGGAACTAACCACGCAACAAATTGAATTCTTTGAAAAAGATAACCAAATTAAAAAAACAGCCGAAATCGTTATACAAAATGTTGAAAAATATCTGGCAACTTCGTTATCTGTGAATGAATCTTACTATCTCTATCAGTATCTAGTTTCCTCAAGAATGGAAAAAACAACAAAAGAAATAAAAAAATTTCCAGAAGAGGTAGAAAAAATCACTACTTACTATTTAGAAGAAGTAGGCAAACGAATCAATATGAAAGTGACAAATGAAAGTATTTTTATTGATCTAGCCAATCATATCAAACCAATGATCAATCGCTTAAAAAATCGTATCCACGTAAAAAATGGCTTGTTAGACCAAATTCAGCTGACCTATGAAAAAATCTATAACAGTGTGTCTGAAGTATCTAAAGAAGTCAGTCAACACTTCAAATTACCTCTAATCAATGCAGATGAGATTGGCTTCATAACGTTGTATTTCGCACGGATGTTAGAAACACAACAATTACCGATTCAGACATTGATTATGTGTACGACAGGTATTGGAACTTCTGAATTGTTGAAAGCAAAAATCATCAAAAAATTTCCAGACTTAAATATAGTAGATGTCATTGCGACAAAAAACTATCGTACGGCTTTAGAAAAAAATCCGAACATCGAATTGATTTTGACAACTGTTGGAATCCGCTCACGATTAGGAGTCCATACATTACTTGTTAGTGCGATGCTAACAGCAGATGATCAATCACGAATCCAGAAAAAGATTGGGGAAATCTATAATGAAAGATGAGTTCATCGAAAGAATCGAAGTATCCGTTACTTCTCAACGAGAGGCATATCATTGGTTAGCAAGTTCACTTTACCCTGGAGAAGAAGAGAAAATAAGCATATTGATGGAAGCTTTTCTTATGCGTGAACAAAATGGAAATATTCAAATCGAAGAGGGGATCATTCTTCCTCATATTGAACATGAGTTGATCACTGAATCAAAAATCATCATTTTGTATCCCAAAAAAACCATTATTCAATGGAACGAAGCAATCGAACAAGTCGATTTGATTCTTTTTGTATTGCTTTCACCAAACGAAAATACGGAAAAAAAGAAGAAAATAGCAAATTTTATGAGATGTTTAGCGGACGAAACATTTATGCAAACATTAAAGAAAATAAGGAGAGATAAAAGATGAAAATCGTAGGAGTAGCCGCATGCACAGTTGGGATTGCCCATACGTATATTGCACAAGAAAAATTAGAAAATGCAGCCAAAAAAGCAGGACACGAGATGCATATCGAAACGCAAGGAACGATTGGTATCGAAAATGAATTAACCCCAGAACAAATAAAAGAAGCAGATTTCGTGATTCTGGCAATTGATGTAAAAATAAGTGGCAGAGAACGATTTGAAGGAAAACGTATCATTCAAGTACCAACAGAAATCGCCATCAAATCACCCAATAAACTAATCGAAAAAGGCGTTGAAGTCGTAAAACAAGCGTGAAGGAGTGGAAATGCCATGGAAGTAACAAACATTATCGATCCGAATACGATCAAAACAAACTTAGCAGGAACGACAAAAGAAGAAGTACTTGAAGAATTAGCAACTATATTGTTGGAAAATGCGTATATCACCGATGTAAAAGAATTTATGAAAGATATATATGCTCGTGAGAAAGAAGGGCAGACAGGTATTGGGAACTACATTGCAATTCCTCATGGAAAAAGTGCATCTGTCAAAAAGATCGGGGTAGCAATTGGAGTGACAGCTCGAGAAATCCCTTGGGAAACATTAGATGGTAAAGGGGTAAAAGGAATTATTTTGTTTGCTGTGGGCAATGATAATGAAGGGGCTAAAACTCACTTGAAGTTGTTATCTTTATTTGCAAGGAAACTAGGAAATGATGAAGTTGTTGAGCAATTGATCAAAGCAAAAGAGACAAAAGAGGTTATCGCAGCATTTGCATCATAAAAAGGAGGAAGAAAACATGAAGATCATAGGAGTAGCTGCATGTACAGTTGGGATTGCCCATACGTATATTGCACAAGAAAAATTAGAAAATGCAGCCAAAAAAGCAGGACACGAGATGCATATCGAAACGCAAGGAACGATTGGAATCGAGAATGAATTAACCCCAGAGCAAATAAAAGAAGCAGATCTCGTGATTCTGGCGATTGATGTGAAAATAAGCGGCAGAGAACGATTTGAAGGAAAACGTATCATTCAAGTCCCCAGTGAAATAGCCGTAAAGTCACCCAATAAACTGATCGAAAAAGCACAAGAAATAATTGAAAAACAACTTGTTTGATCATAAGGAGGGAAAAAAGATGGAAAAGATAAAAAAGTTAAATTTAAAGGGACATTTATTGACAGCGATTTCTTATTTGATTCCAATCGTTTGTGGAGCAGGGTTCTTGATTGCTATCGGGATGGCGTTCGGTGGAACAAGTCAAGGGACACTGGTACAAGGTAAATTTTCTTTTTTTGATGCTTTAGCAACAATGGGAGGCGCTGGTTTAGGGTTACTTCCTGTAGTCATTGCAACAGGGATTTCTTATTCTATTGCAGCAAAACCAGGGATTGCTCCAGGGTTCATCATCGGATTGACAGCGAATGCTATTGGGGCTGGTTTTATTGGGGGGATATTAGGTGGCTATCTTTCTGGATTCCTCGTGTTAGCTATTTTAAACCATGTGAAAGTCCCAAATTGGGCAAAAGGACTGATGCCAACATTGATTATTCCATTTGTTGCTTCTATCCTAGGTGGGTTAATCATGGTCTATATCATTGGAACACCTGTTGCCTTGTTTACGTCTTTTCTTACGAATTTCTTAGATGGATTAGGTAATTCGTCCTTGTTGATTTTTGGCGGTGTAATCGGCTTACTAAGTGGCGTTGATTATGGTGGACCAATTAACAAAACTGTTTTTGCCTTTGTTCTCACAATGCAAGCAGAAGGAATCAATGGGCCAATTACAGCCCTCCAATTGGTAAATACGGCGACGCCTATTGGTTTTGGATTAGCTTACTTTGTCGCAAAAATATTTCGGAAAAACATCTATACAAAAGTGGAAGTCGAAACATTGAAATCAGCTGTTCCAATGGGTGTGATCAATATCGTCGAAGGTGTGATCCCACTAGTGATGAATGATATCGTCCGAGGTGTGGTTGCTACGGCTATTGGCGGATTTGCTGGTGGTGCAACGACAATGATCCTAGGCGCCGATGCAACAGTACCCTTTGGCGGCGTATTGATGATTCCGACGATGTCCAGACCTTGGGCAGGCGTGATAGCAATCTTAGTGAATGTTCTTGTGACAGCCGTTGTTTTGGCAATTATCAAAAAAGATGTGGGGAAAGAAGTCGAATCCGTAGTGGAAAAGGAAGAAGAAGATATTGACTTGGGAGACATTCAGATTTTCTAAGTCCTTCATTTAGTCGGGGATTCAATCATTGATTTTTAAATAAAGGAGTCTTATATATGAGTAAAGTTTTGTTCTCACCATCTTTAATGACGATGGATCTAGATAAATTTAAGGAACAAATTGAGTTTTTGAATCAGCATGTCGATTCTTATCATATCGATATCATGGATGGACATTATGTACCTAATCTGACATTGTCTCCATGGTTCATTGAGGAAGTACGAAAAATCAGTCATTTACCAATGTCTGCCCATTTAATGGTCACAGACCAAAGTTTTTGGGTGAATCAATTGATTGCACAAAAATGCGAATGGATTTGTATGCATGTCGAATGTTTAGACGGGCTAGCCTTTCGATTGATCGATCAGATCCATGCTGCAGGGCTAAAAGCAGGAGTCGTATTAAATCCTGAAACACCTATTGAAACTATTTTTCCTTATATTGATTTAGTGGATAAAATCACTATCATGACAGTCGATCCCGGTTTTGCTGGACAGCGCTTCATCGAAAGCACATTAGATAAAATCGTTGATTTAAGAAAACTTCGTCAAGAAAAGGGATATCATTATTTGATCGAAATGGACGGATCTTCGAATCGAAAATCATTTAAGCGAATTGATCATGCCGGGCCAGATATCTATATCATCGGCCGTAGTGGATTATTTGGTTTAGACGAAGACATTGAGAAATCATGGGCCATCATGAAAAGAGACTATGAGGAAACAACTGGAAAAAGTATAGAATAAGGAAATAGTTAAAAAGGTGAGAGGCAAAAGTTTAAGAGCTACTTTTGCCTCTCACCTTTTTTGTATGCTGATACTTTTTAGATAATTGTACAGAAATAAAAAAACATAACATGTTAAGATGTTAGGTTTGCGAATGAGATAAACTATGTTATAGTGTGTTTGTACAAAAGATAATATGTTAAGTAGAATTTTATTTTTAGGGAGGAAAAGTGATGCAGAATATTATATTGATTAGTCATGGCAGTATGGCTGAAGGTGTTAAGGCAAGTCTAGAAATGATCGTCGGAAAGCAAGATCATGTTCATGTCGTTGCGTTGACGCCTGATGGAGACAATCGGCAATTCGAAGAAGAATTATTAAAAAAAATGAAAGCCCTTAACGGCTCATCTTTGATTATTGCAGATCTTTTAGGTGGTACGCCATGTAATGTAGCATTAAGCAACTATCTAGAATCAGAAAATGTAGAAATTATTGCAGGGATGTCTTTACCATTAGTTATAGAAGCAACGTTGAATTCAACTGCTACGGTAAAAGAATTGATCCAAGCAGCAACAACTGGCATTGTTGATGTGAAGCAAAAAATGAAACAAACAGAAATCGAAAAAGAACCAAGCCTTCCAATGGATAATAGCCAATTGTATGAGGCATATAAAGGAAAAGAAAATATCGTGAATGTCAGGATGGACGAGCGTTTGATCCATGGACAAGTTGCGGGCATCTGGGCGCCCAGTTTGCACACACAGCGAATCATTGTGATCAACGATGAAGCAGCAGCAGATACGTTACAAAAATCTTCCTTAAGAATGGCAGCGCCTACATCGATGAGACTTTCAGTTTTGCCGGTTGAATCTGCTGCGAAAAATATACGTTCAGGAAAGTATGGAAAACAGCGTCTATTCCTAGTATTCAAAAATCCAACAGATGTCTTACGTTATTTGAAAGCCGGAGGAAAGCTAACACACGTAAATGTTGGAAATATGAGTTATAAAGAGGGATCAAAAGATATAACAAAAAGTATCAAAGTATTAGATGAAGAAATTGATGTGTTCGAATCAATTGCAGCAATGGATATAAATGTAACCGCTCAATTGGTACCAAATGATCCAGTTATTGACTTCATGGATAAACTGAGAAATTAAACAAAAATGAGGAGGAAGAAAGTATGCACTTAGCAGCGTATCAAATTATTCTTATTACGGTTTATGCTTTTATTGCAATCAATGATTCGCTTATTTCAAATACATTAACACAACCAGCCATCGCAGGTATGATTTCTGGAATGATCATGGGAGACTTGAAAACAGGCTTGATGGTTGGAGGTACATTGCAACTAATGAGACTAGGGATTGCGGCTTTCGGTGAGGCATCAGTTCCTGATTATTTCACAGGAGCCGTCTTGGGAACAGTATTTGCGGTTATCTCTGGGAAAGGTGCAGAGTATGGTATAGGATTGGCTGTTCCAGTATCTTTATTGATGTTGCAACTTGATGTAGTCGCTCGCTTTTGTAATGTTTATCTCTTGCATCGTGTAGATAGAGCAATTGATGATATGAAAATCAATCGTATACCGCGATTAGTCTTATCTGGCTCTTTTCTTTGGGGATTATCACGAGCCATTCCGATTTTATTGATGCTTTTAGTCGGTGATGCTGCTGTTTCAACGATCACAGAAAATACACCAGAATGGTTGATGAATGGACTAAAAACTGCTGGTGGGGTGTTACCAGTCGTTGGTGTAGGAATCTTGTTGCATTACCTTCCAACAAAACAATATATTCCTTATTTACTATTGGGTTTCTTTTTAGCCGCTTATTTACAAGTGCCAATGCTTGGTATCTCAATCGTCAGTGTGATTGCTGCAATTATTGTATTTAAAAAAGATAGTGAAAAAGCAGAACATCCGACAGTGACAGCCACAAATAATGGAATATTTGAAGGAGGATATGATGGGGATGAATAACCAGAAATTAACAAAGCAAGAGCTGAATGCGATTAGTTGGCGCTATATTTTAGGAAGTCAGCTGAACTGGAACTATGAACGAATGATGAGTTCTGGCTATTTATATGGGATATTACCAGTATTGAAAAAATTCTATGGTAATGACGAATCACAATTACAGGATATGATGCGTACACATAATCAATTCTTCAATATCAACGCGATTTTCGGAAATTTGATCATGGGGATTGATGTGGCAATCGAAGAAGAAGATGGTTACAAAGCAAAAGACACAATCATTGCCTTAAAAACAGCTTTAATGGGTTCTCTTGCTGGCGTAGGTGATTCATTGTTCCATGTGATTTGGGGAACGATTTTTGGATCGATCGCAGGAACATTAGCTCAAAGTGGCTCAATTGTTGGGTGTGTGATTTGGGTCATCGCGAATATCGCTTTATTATTTGGACGGGCTGCATTATTACCATTAGGATACAAACAAGGAGTCAAACTTGTCACAACTTTGAAAAACAAATTATCTGCATTCACTAATGCCGCAACAGTTTTAGGTGTCACGGTAATTGGTGCTTTGATTCCTTCCGTGGTAAAGGCAGCGGTCCCATTTGTTTATAAAAAAGATGGGGTGGAATTAGTTATCCAAGATACATTAGACGCTATTTTACCCTCTCTTGTTCCAGTGTTACTTGTTTTATTAACTTATTGGATGTTGGGACAAAAGAAATTGAATTCCACACGAGTAATCTGGATCATTTTGATTCTTTCCATTGCATTAAGTGCGTTTGGTATTTTAGCTTAAAAAAGGAAAAGTGAGATACGTCCGTTCACACATTTGTCTAAAAAGTAGAGGCTAAGCGGTTTTCTCATTCACTAAGATAAATGTGATTTTAGCCTCTGTATATTCATACAATCTGATGAGAAAGAGGGAGCAAAGATGGAGAAAAAAGGTTTGGGTAAAAGGCTTCTTTTGATGAGTATGCTTAGTTTAATTAGTTTATTTGGAATGAGTATATCAACCTTTGCCGAGGAAGATGAATTTCAAAAGATGGAAGAACGATGGAAAAGTCAACTTGTCTTTGAAAAAGAAAGTCCGGAAAATGAGTCATTAAGAGCATATATAGAAGCGTTATCAAAAGAAGCGGAAAATTTATATCAAACATTGGATCAATCACCTGACCGAACCTATCTATGGCCACTTGAATCGGGAAATACTTCTTCAGCAGATTTGACGACACAATTTACGAAACTCCAAAAACTTACTTATGCCTATAAAACAAAAGGGACAACACTTTATCAACAGCCAGAGGTTGCTGCAGCAATTAAAGAGGGAATCGATTTTATGATTACCAAAAAAGGATATGATGGGAAAAAGTATTATGGAAATTGGTGGGATTGGCAAATTGGTATCCCACAAAAATTTGTGAATATCCTTCTACTGTTGCACCAAGAGCTATCCAGTGAAAAAATCCAACAATATACAGCTATTTTGAGTCAATATGTACCTGATCCATTCCAGCAATTATATACTAAACCACAAGATTCATTTGTAGACCTTGCATTTATCCCTAACTTTTCAACGACCGGTGCTAATCGAACAGACTTATCATTGACTGTTTTAGGAGTAGGTATTTTACAAAAAGATGCCACAAAAATCCATCAAGCAGTGAATGGGATCAAAGATGTTTTTCAACTCGTGACAAGTGGAGATGGGTTTTACGCAGATGGTTCCTTTATCCAGCATAATGATATTCCTTATACAGGTTCTTACGGGAATGTACTAATCAAAGGAGTCGGACAGATTTTTACGATTGTGGATGGGACTTCTTATACAGCAGCTTCTGATGCCATTCACGCTTTCGTAGAAAATGTAGAGAAGGCCTTTATTCCTTTGATTTACCAAGGTGAAATGCTTCCCATGGTGAATGGACGCGCTATTTCACGTGCGCCTTCAAAGACGAAGGTAGGATACGGGTCTTCAACGATGTATAATTTATTGATTGTTTCAAAATTTGCACCAGAAGATAAGCAAAAGGAACTAAAAGAAGCAGTCAAATATTGGATGCAATTGAACCCTTCGTATTATATAACGAATGTAAGAGATTATAATGACCTGGTCATGACACTATCCTTATTAGAAGACCAGACGATTTTAGGGAAGGATTTACCATTCATAGGGACAAAAATGTATCATAAAATGGATCGTTTTGTTCAGCGTACCAGTAAGTATATGGTAGGAATCAGTATGTATTCGAACCGTATCTCTTCTTTGAAGCAGGAAATAAAGAAAACAAACGTGGCTGGCATACATCGGATGGGATGGTCTACTTATATAATGAGGATGATGTACAATTCGGTAAAAGCTATTGGCCGACTGTCGATCCTTATCGATTGCCAGGAACAACGGTCGATACAGTCCCTTTAAAAGATGAAATCTCTTCTTTTACGACTGTGCGATCAAATGAAAAAGCCGTTGGCGGTGTATCAAATGAAGGTCAGGCAGTGGTAGGTATGGCTCTAAATAAAACTGGAACAAAGAATAATGGAGCAGTTTTGCCAATGGATGTCAAAGGGAAAAAATCGTGGTTTGTGCTTGACGATCAATTGATTGCGCTTGGTTCGGGAATTACCGGTAACACAAATGCGTCTATTGAAACGGTTATAGATAATCGTTTATTAAACGATCAGTTTACTTATAAAGTTGTAACAGAAACAGGAGAAGTTACCCAGCCAACCGAACAAAGTGAAAAAGAATGGTTATTGTTACAATCAAGTCAACCAGAAACATCGATCGGTTATTATTTTCCTGAGAAAGAAACAGTAAAAGTGATAAGTGAAGAACGGCAAGGTACTTATAGGGAAATCAACGAATCATTTCCCAGTGATGAAGTTTATCATGGAAGTTATCGGAAGTTTTTGATCAATCATGGAAAACATCCAATCAATGAAGCTTATGCATATGTGATATTACCAGGAGTGAACGAAAAAGGATTAAAAGAATATGCAGAAAAAGAACCAGTTACTATTCTTCAAAATACTCCAAAAATTCAAGCGGTAAAAGTAAAAGAATCCGGTTATTTGGGTATCAATTTTTGGGATAATACTGGTGGAGAATTAGATGGATTAAAAACAGATAAACCACTTTCTGTATTAAAGAAAATAAACGAACAAGAAAAAAGTTATACGTTTGCTGATCTTGCTCATACAAAGACGAAAATAACGATTGAATTACCAAATGATTTTGAAGCTGTTCGAAGCATGAGTGAAGGAATTACCTATGATGAGCAGATGGGTCGCTTTACTATTGATTTTTCGCAAACATCGGATACACAAAAACAAATTGTTGTGGAATAAAAAAAGCGCACAAGAATAGAATATTCTTGTGCGTAATTTTTTTTCCTTATTCCAATCCAATCAAATAATCGTCATCTTTCATCGCTTCTACATGACCTAACAAATAGCCGTTTCCGACTTGTGAGAAGAAGTCATGGTTGCTTGTGCCTGTTGAAATCCCGTTCATTACGATTGGGTTGACATCATTGGCAGTATCTGGGAAGAGTGGATCCATCCCTAGGTTCATCAATGCTTTGTTGGCATTATAGCGTAGGAATGTTTTGACTTCTTCTGTCCAACCGATTGGATCGTATAATTCTTCTGTATAACGTTCTTCGTTTTCATAAAGTTCATAAAGCAGGTTGTACATCCAGTCTTTCAACGTTTCTTGTTCTGCTTCAGGCAATTCGTTGAAACCTAATTGGAACTTGTAACCGATGTAGGTTCCATGTACCGATTCATCTCGGATGATCAGTTTGATGATCTCTGCTACGTTTGCCAATTTGTTGTTTCCTAAATAATAAAGAGGAGTATAAAAACCTGAATAGAACAAGAATGTTTCTAAAAAGACGCTGGCAATTTTCTTTTCTAGCGGTGTACCGTGTTTGTAGATTTCATTGATACGCTCAGCTTTTTTTTGCAGATAAGGATTCGTATTCGTCCAGTCAAAAATTTCTTCGATTTCTTTTTTCGTGTTCAGTGTACTAAAAATAGAAGAATAACTTTTGGCATGAACGGATTCCATGAATTGGATATTGTTCAAAACGGCTTCTTCATGGGGAGTGCGGACATCTTTACGCAACTGATCCATGCCGCTTTCAGATTGGACAGTATCCAGCAGTGTCAAACCGCCGAATACATGTCCTACTGTATCTTTTTCCAATTGAGACAATGTGCGCCAATCATCTAGGTCATTTGAAAGTGGGATACGTGTATCTAGCCAAAATTGCTCCGTCAGCTTCTCCCAAGTGGATTTATCAATGATATCTTCAATTTCATTCCAGTTTATTGCTTCATAATATGTTTCTGACATGAGAATGCTCCTTTAATTAAAATATGAATAAGCGAATCTATCTATGATATTAGATCACGCAGCTTTCACATTGATTGCTTCCGATTTCTTCTGCATCATCAGTAAAGGTACGTACATAATAAATGGATTTGATTCCTTTATGGAAAGCGTAATGTCTTAAAATATTCAAATCACGTGTCGTTTGCTTCGTTGTTGTCTTCCATTCATAAATACCTTCTGGGATTTCAGAACGCATGAATAAAGTCAAACTCATGCCTTGATCGACGTGTTGTTGTGCTGTTGCATAAACATCGATCACTTTACGCATGTCCATATCATAAGCAGAAGTGTAATATGGAATCGTCTCATTGGATAAATAAGGCGCTGGGTAATAAATTTTACCGATTTTCTTCTCTTGGCGTTCTTCAATCATGCGAGTGATAGGATGAATGCTTGCACTCGTATCATTGATATATGAAATTGAGCCATTGGGTGCTACTGCCAAGCGATTTTGGTGATATAGCCCATCTTTCATTACTGCTTGTTTCAAGGCATTCCAATCTTCAGCAGTTGGAATAAAAATCCCTTCAAACAATGCTTTGACTTTTTCTGATTTTGGCTGGAATTCTCCAGTTACGTATTTTTCGAAATAAGTGCCATCAGCATAAGCTGATTTTTCAAAATTATGGAAAACTTGTTTTCTTTCACGAGCGATATTATTGCTTTCAACAAGTGTCCAATAATTCAACAGCATGAAATAAATATTTGTAAAGTCTAATGAATCCTCTGAGCCATATTCCATTTGTTCTTTTGCAAGATAAGTGTGTAAGCCCATGGCACCTAATCCAATCGTATGATTCAGCTTATTTCCGTTTTGGATCGGCGGTACGACATCGATATCAGATGCATCTGTAATAAATGTCAATGCACGAGTCATCGTACGCACAGATTGACCAAAGTTAGGGCTTTGCATCAAATTCACGATATTTGTCGAACCTAAGTTACATGAGATATCTGTTCCTAATACTTCATACTCCTGTTTACCGTTGATCACAGAAGGCGTTTGAACTTGTAAAATCTCTGAGCATAAATTACTCATGATAATCTTGCCGTCGATTGGATTCTCGCGGTTCGCTGTATCAATATTGATTACGTAAGGATAGCCAGATTCTTGTTGTAATTTTGAGATTTCATTTTCAAGATCACGCGCTTTGATTTTTTGTTTGCGAATGTTTGGATTTGCAACTAGATGATCATACTCAGCTGTAATATCTACATAAGAGAATGGGACACCATATTCTTTTTCGACACTATACGGACTAAATAAATACATGTCTTCGTTTTTACGTGTCAATTCATAAAATTTATCAGGTACAATCACACCAAGAGAAAGAGTTTTTACGCGAATCTTTTCATCTGCATTTTCTTTTTTTGCTGAAAGGAAAGCAATAATGTCTGGATGGAACACATTCAAATAAACCACACCAGCTCCTTGACGCTGACCTAATTGATTAGAATAGCTGAAACTATCTTCGAATAATTTCATGACTGGAACGACACCACTCGCAGCACCCTCGTATCCTTTGATAGGAGCGCCGGCTTCACGAAGATTTGATAAAGTAATCCCCACGCCGCCGCCAATACGGGACAATTGCAAAGCAGAGTTGATTGAGCGCCCGATAGAGTTCATATCGTCAGTGACTTGAGTCAAGAAACAAGACACCAATTCGCCCCGACGTTTACGTCCAGCATTCAAGAAAGAAGGTGTAGCTGGCTGATAACGTTGATGGATCATTTCATCTGCAAGAGCAAGTGCTAATTCTTCATCTCCGTTCGCAAAGTAAAGCGCATTGAAGGCTACTCGATCTTCATAAGTTTCCAGATAAGCGGAACCGTCGTTGGTTTTCAACGCATATTGAGAATAAAATTTGTAAGCAGCCATAAAAGATTTGAAAGAAAAATGTTGTTCGTCCAAAAATTGATATAGCTTTTCAATAAATGATGGTGAATATAATTGGATGAATTCTGCTTCTATATATTCTTGATCGATCAAGTAATTGATTTTTTCCATAATAGATGGAAAAGTCATCGTATTTGGTTTGACATTTTCTTCAAAAAAGGCAGCCAAAGCTTCTTTATCCTTATTCAAAGGGATTTGACCATTGACTGGTCGATTGATTTCATTATTCAGCTTGAAATAACTGACATCTTGTAAATTTTTAAGACTCATACGTACGCCCAACCTTCATTTCGTATTTGATGATGCTTGATTGCAAATCATTGCATTGTTTTTAAGCTTTAAAAAAGGATTTGGAAGTTTGCGACAAAAACTGGTGCTGTCTCAAGCCCTTCAAATCCATGTATCTTGTTTTGATTCTTTTAGTCATGTTAGCTGGCAAGTTTACGCAACTGATCAGGACGGAATCCGATAACTGTTTCTGCATCGGAAGTAATGACAGGAACACTTTGGAATCCTTGTGCTTTCAACCAGTCTACTGCTTCCGGTTGTTCATCGATATTGACTTCTTCAAAAGCGATTTGATTTTCTGTTAAAAAACGCTTGACCATCTTGCATTGCATACAATTATTTTTAGAAAAGATTTTTACGTTCATGATGAGTGCCTCCTCTAAACACATTCTTATTATCTATAATAGATAGTATAAAACTCTTAGTAAAAAAGTCAAACAACAAACACTACATATTGTGTTGTGGAAACTGTGGAATACTAAGTTTTGTGTTTTTGAAAAAAGAGCTGAAAACAAGTATCGTGTGGGAAAATAGCAAATCTAATAGAGAAAAAATTGTGGAAAACTATGAAAAAATATTTTTTTCTCATTTTTATCTATCAATACTAAAGATTCGCTCATAATATCACAAGTGTAATTGACATTCTCAATTACCGAGAGTATTCTATGTGAGAATGATTCTCATTTATTTGCGTAATACGTAAGAAAACTAGAACATAGAATGAATGGTTTCAACACATGATTTATTTCACAAGAGAGGAATCAATATGCAGACCTTAGCGCAGGCAAAGCAAAACTTCGTTTATCAAGTCGAACGAATTGAAACAGAAGAAAAAACAAAACGCCATTTGCAAAATATTGGGGTCGTTGTCGGAAGTAAAATCGTCGTCGTCAATTTATCAGGCAACAATGCCATTTTACTGATAAAAAGTCATCGAGTGGCAGTAAGTCGGGAAATACTAAGTCAGATCTTTGTCAATAAAAAGACTGCTTCCTCTGAAAGCTGGACTTCTCTTGATCAATTAAAAGCAGGAGAGACGGGGATCGTCGTAGCCATCCACGGACAAGGCGCAGTGAAGCGGCGGTTGATGGATATGGGATTGACGCGAAATGTAAAAATAGTCATCCGAAAACTAGCCCCTCTAGGAGATCCAATCGAACTGACAGTGCGAGGATATGAATTGACGTTACGAAAGTCAGAAGCTGAACTAATCTTGGTACAAAGGGAGGAAAACGAATGAATATCGCGTTAGTCGGAAATCCAAACAGCGGGAAAACGAGCTTGTTCAATCTCTTGACTGGTTCGAATCAATATGTAGGGAATTGGCCGGGTGTAACAGTAGAAAAAAAAGAAGGATCGTTGAAAAAAAATCCGAACATTCACATTCAAGACCTACCCGGTATCTATTCTTTGTCTCCTTATACACCCGAAGAAGTGATTGCAAGAGATTATTTGGTTCATGAACAGCCTGAACTGATCATCAACATCATTGATGCTACCAATTTAGAGCGGAATCTATATTTAACTACGCAGTTATTGGACTTAGACATTCCTATGATCATTGGTCTGAATATGATGGATGTCATCAAAAAAGAAGGAAAAAAAATCAACCTAGAAAAGCTTTCCTATGGTCTTGGTGTACCAGTTTTACCAATCAGCGTATTGAAAAAGCAAGGAATCGAAAAATTAATCGAAAAGATTCAGGAGTCTGCAAAAAAACGGCCTTCTATTCCTGTTCCCTGTACATACGATCCGCGTTTAGAAGCAGCTTTACATGAAATTGAAGATGTACTAGGAGAAAAAAGCAGCAAGAAACGCTGGTATGCAATGAAATATTTTGAAAGAGATCAGAAGGTGAATGAGGATGATGAGATAACAATTTCTCAGCAAAAAGAAATCGAACAACTGATCCAGTTGACAGAGAAACTATTGGATGACGATAGTGAAACGATTCTAGTCAATGAACGTTATGAATTTATTACCCAATTATGTGCACTATCTGTCGTGTCAAATGATTCTTTCCAATTATCGATGAGTGACAAAATCGATCAGATTGCAACGAATCGTTGGTTAGCCTTGCCAATCTTTGCATTTGTGATGTGGCTGATTTATTACTTGGCTATTCAAACAGTAGGAACAATGGGGACAGATTGGATCAATGATACATTGTTTGGAACGTGGCTACCAGAACATGTTGGCAGACTGCTAGCTGAATGGCAAGTAGCCGGATGGATGCAGGAGCTGATCTTGAACGGCATCATCGCAGGCGTGGGAGCAGTATTAGGATTTTTACCGCAATTGATCGTATTGTTTTTATGCTTGAGCTTTCTAGAAGACTGCGGATATATGGCGAGGATCGCTTTTGTCATGGATCGACTTTTCCGGAAATTCGGGCTTTCAGGAAAATCCTTTATTCCTATGCTGATTGCCACAGGATGTGGCGTACCAGGCGTCATGGCTACTCGCACGATTGAAAACGAGCAAGATCGTCGGTTGACGATCATGGTCACGACATTCATGCCTTGTTCTGCAAAATTGCCGATTATTGCCTTAGTGGCAGGGGCCTTTTTTCCTCACCAATCTTGGGTAGCTCCTTCTGCCTATTTTCTTGGTATGACTGCAATTATTTTCTCTGGAATCAGCTTGAAAAAAACGCGTTTGTTTGCTGGAGAAACAGCTCCGTTTATCATGGAATTGCCCGCATATCATTTTCCTCAATGGTCGACGATCCTAAGACAAACCTATGACCGCAGCAAGTCTTTTGTAAAAAAAGCAGGAACGATTATCTTTGTTTCTAGTATCGTGATCTGGTTTAGCTCTTCTTATAATTTTTATGCTCAACCTGTTCCTGAAGACCAAAGTATCCTAGCCTTTTTCGGACGAATCCTAGCTGTTGTTTTTCAGCCGCTTGGTTGGGGGAATTGGCAAGGAACTGTCGCAGCGATTACAGGATTAGTTGCTAAAGAAAATATTATTGGCACATTCGGTATTTTGTTTGGACATGCGGAAGTATCCGAAAATGGCAGAGAAATCTGGCAAGTGCTACAACACACATATACTCCCGCAGCAGCTTATTCATTGTTAGCCTTCAATTTACTTTGTGCGCCTTGTTTTGCGGCAATTGGGGCTATCCATCAGGAAATGAATGCCAAGAAATGGACTTGGATCGCCATAGGCTATCAATGCGGTTTAGCTTATTTAGTTAGTTTTGTGATCTATCAGTTGGGACACTTATTGGAAGGTGGACAGGTAGCGTTAGGGACGTATCTTGCTATTTTATTGATAATAGGACTCGTTTATGTTTTGTTCCGTCAGCCAAAATCCAAGAACCAGTTTTATGCTATATTGTCATTAGAAGGAGAGGAATAGGATGGCGACATTCTTATTAAGTGTATTAATCTTTGGAAGTGCAGGGGCGATTGTCTATACTCGTTTAAAATCCGGAAAGAATTGTGATGACTGTCAAACAGCTTGCCCAGTAAAAAAGGAACAGATCAAGCGATGATCAGTCGTTGCAAGAGTCTGTTCTCCCCTTTTTTGCTTATTTTGCTAGAGCATAGTAAGATGAGGGAAAGTAAAAAAAGAAAGAGGAAAGAAAATGTCTGGAAAGAAAAAAATCGTCCGCCCGCGCTATCAGCAGATTGCTGTTGATTTAGCCGAACGTATCGTTGAAAACCGATATAAAGTGGGTGAGAAGATCCATGCTCGCTCAACGCTTGCCAGTACGTACAATGCTTCTCCTGAGACTACCCGAAAGGCTATCAATGTGCTGGTAGATCTTGGGATCATGGAAGTACGGCATGGGAGTGGGGCATTTGTTGCTTCGAAAGAAAAAGCAAAAGATTTCCTATTGCAGTATCAAGATGTACAATCTATCCAAGATACAAAAGCAGAAATCATGGCGAGTGTGGAGAAGCAACAAGATGAGCTGAATCATTTTTCTCAATTATTGGATCAGCTGGTCAATCAAACGAAGCGAATACATAAGATGAACCCTTTACTTCCGTTTGAATTGTCTTTATCAGAAAAAGCAATGCATCTGGACCGTTCGATTAGCGAGTTGAATATCTGGCAGGCGACTGGTGCTACAGTTATCGCAATTTCTCATAACGAAGAACTACTTGTTTCACCTGGACCTTATGCTAAATTTACGGCAGGGGATATCGTTCATTTTATTGGAAATGAGTATACGCTACAGCGTATGACAAACTTTTTTTACCCGGAACATCAGCTTGCAGAATGATTGTGTGAAATATTATAAAAATATTAACTTGGCTAAACCTTTTATTTATAAAGATTTAACCAAGTTTTTTTCTGTTTGGACAAGCAAATTTCTTTCATTTTTGACAAAGTGACTACATGATGTTAACATAGTGTGGTCACTTTTTTTCAGAAAGAAAAATGAATTTACATAAAAAAGGAGAATTTGTTTGGTAAAAGTAGAAGTAAAACATTTAACAAAGATATTTGGTAAAAAGACACAAGCCGCTTTAGATATGATGAATGATCACCAGCCGAAAACGGAGATTTTAAAGAAAACCGGTGCGACGGTTGGTGTGTATGACGTGAATTTTGACGTAAAAGAAGGAGAAATCTTCGTGATCATGGGGCTTTCCGGGAGCGGGAAATCCACATTGATCCGTCTATTGAATCGTCTGATCGAGCCAACTTCAGGCAGTATCTATATTGATGGAGAAGATGTATCGAAGTTAAGCAAAGAAGAATTGCGAGAAGTCCGTCGTCATAAAATCAATATGGTTTTCCAAAACTTCGGTCTGTTTCCACACCGAACGATCTTGGAAAATACAGAATACGGGTTAGAAGTCCGTGGTGTACCTAAAGAAGAACGACAAGAAAAAGCAGAAAAAGCATTAGAAAATTCTAGTCTGCTTTCATTTAAAGACCAATATCCTAGTCAGTTATCTGGTGGGATGCAGCAACGGGTCGGCTTAGCCAGAGCTTTAGCGAATGATCCTGAGATCTTGCTGATGGACGAAGCGTTCTCGGCTCTTGATCCGCTGATCCGACGAGAAATGCAAGACGAATTACTGGACCTGCAAGCCAATGTTCAAAAAACGATTATTTTCATTACCCATGATTTGAATGAAGCTTTACGGATCGGGGACAGAATCGCATTAATGAAAGACGGCGAAATCATGCAGATCGGAACAGGTGAAGAAATATTGACCAATCCAGCAAATGATTACGTACGTGAATTTGTGGAAGAAGTCGATCGTTCCAAAGTGCTTACTGCTCAAAACATCATGGTACCTGCATTGACGACGAATATCGAATCTGATGGACCAAATGTCGCATTGACAAGGATGCGTAATGAAGAAGTTAGCATGCTGATGGCTGTTGACCGAAAGAGAAACCTGAAAGGAATCATTACTGCAGATCAGGCGTTAGAAGCTAGGAAGCAAAAACGTCCATTGATCGACTTCTTAGATGAAAATGTGACGGTGATCGGAAAAGACATGGTTGTAAGTGATATTTTCAATATTATTTATGATTCACCGACTCCGCTTGCAGTTGTAGAGGATGGAAAATTAAAAGGTGTCGTCATCCGAGGTAGTGTGATTGAAGCATTAGCAGAAACAAGCGAGGTGAGTGAACATGAATAATCTATTAAACTATCAATTACCAGTGGCAAACTGGGTAGAAAATATCACAGAATGGTTTACGACAACTTTTTCTGGCCTATTTTCATTTTTACAAACGATCGGACAGGCAGTGATGTCGGGGATTACAAATTTACTGTTAGTGATCCCAGCGCCTTTGTTTATCTTGTTATTGACGATAGCAGCTTTCTTTATTTCTAAGAAACGTCCAGGACTTACGTTGTTCACATTGATTGGTCTATGGTTTATTTATAACCAAGGTCTATGGAATGACTTGATGAATACTGTCACACTTGTTCTTTTATCTAGTGTGATCTCCATCATCATAGGTGTACCGTTAGGGATCTTGATGGCAAAAAGCAGTAAAGCTCAAAGCATCATCAAGCCAATTCTTGACTTTATGCAGACGATGCCAGGATTCGTTTATTTGATTCCAGCAGTTGCATTTTTCGGTATCGGGATGGTGCCAGGGGTATTTGCCTCAGTCATCTTTGCTTTGCCACCAACCGTTCGTTTTACGAATTTAGGGATTCGACAAGTACCGAAAGAGTTAGTAGAAGCTTCTGATTCATTCGGGAGCACAAGTCGTCAAAAACTATTCAAACTAGAATTGCCTTTAGCTAAAAGTACGATCATGGCAGGGATCAATCAAACAACGATGCTGTCACTTTCAATGGTCGTTATTGCCTCTATGATCGGTGCACCCGGCTTAGGACGGGGAGTATTGTCCGCTTTACAAAGAGCACAAGTCGGGAATGGATTTGTCAACGGGGTTGCATTAGTTATCTTAGCAATCATCATTGACCGTTTTACCCAGCATTTGAATCAGCCGAACAATAAGAAAGTTGCAGGAGCTGCAACACAAAAAAGTAAAAAACGTCAAGGATTGATCATTGGTGCTGTAGTAGTAGTGATCTTAGGTGCGATTGGTATAGGAAGTTTTTCTTCTGCCAAAGAAACAAAACGTATCAACTTGTCTTATGTCGAATGGGATACAGAAGTTGCTTCAACAAATGTAGTCGGTGAAGTATTGAAACAAATGGGCTATGATGTAACGATGACACCGCTAGATAATTCAATCATGTGGAAATCTGTTTCAAATGGCGAGTCAGATGCCATGGTTTCAGCTTGGCTACCTAAAACTCATGGTTCACAGTATGCACAATATAAAGATCAAGTCGAAGACCTAGGTGCCAATTTGACAGGAGCAAAAGTCGGTTTAGCAGTACCAGCCTACATGGATGTAAATTCGATCGATGAGTTAACCGATCAGGCAGGTAAGAAAATTATAGGAATTGAGCCAGGAGCTGGTGTAGTTACGGCTGCTGAAAACACGATCCAAAAATATGACAACTTGAAAGACTGGAAAGTCGAGACATCTTCTTCAGGAGCAATGACCGTTGCACTAGGACAAGCAATCAAAAAACACGAACCAATTGTAGTTACAGGATGGACACCTCATTGGATGTTTGCCAAATATGATCTGAAATACTTGGAAGATCCTGAAAACGGAATGGGAAGCGAAGAGCAGATCCATACGATGGTTCGAAAAGGATTGAAAGAAGACCAGCCAGAAGCTTATAAAGTATTAGACAATTTCCATTGGTCAGAAAAAGATATGGAAAAAGTCATGTTGGAAATCAACAATGGAAAAGATCCACAGCAAGCGGCAAAAGAATGGATCAAAGAGAACCAAGAATTAGTCGAAAGCTGGAAAAAATAAAAAAGACGGAAACAAAATAAATGGAGCTTCCAAAATTGGATCAAAAATCCAGTTTTGGAAGCTCCATATTCGTCTGTCTCTTTTTTTGCCTATAAAAAAAGAGAATGCGCAGTTCGTCTTCGAAACGTCCGAAGACGCCGACAAACTACCATTCTCGTGGGTTTGGCACCCAATGGGCCGTGAGGGGCTCGAACCCGCGACCCGCTGATTAAGAGTCAGCTGCTCTACCAACTGAGCTAACGGCCCATACAAAAAGTACTTAATAATAGTAGCACTAAGAATTTTAAAATGCAAGACTACATTTAAAGAAAATCAGAAAAATCTTTACTTCCTTATAGGAAATCATTCATAGATTATTCACATTTGCTCGTTATTATATAAGCATACCAACAAACAAAGTTCTTGCAAGAGAACAAACCCTAACACTTTTTTCATTTTTTACTCCTTTCCCGCCGTCTCCCCGGCGGGTCTCCTGTTCTTAACGATAAAAGACAAGAAGGCTTGGCCTTCTTGTTTTTTTGCTTTTATAAAATTCCATTAATTAAATCATCTAGTTCAAATAACTAGATTGAATGTTTATGGTAACTTTGGTATCATGTTAATGAAATGAAAAAAGGAGCGATTACGATGGAAAAAATGCGTCAGCAATTAATGGAGTGGGGAAAAGAACTGGAAACATTCCGTCTGCCTCACTGGGAAGAGCTCCCCGACCTAGAACTTTATATGGATCAAGTCAGAACGTTAGTTGATCGTTATCTTTCACCTGTGATACAAGGAGAAAAGCATCCATTGCTAACCTCCTCTATGGTAAACAACTACGTTAAACTGGGTTTGATACCAGCACCAGTTAAAAAAAGATACAACAAAGAACATGTAGCATTTTTACTTGCAATCACTACATTGAAACAAGTATTGACTATTCCTGAAATCAAAGAAGGAATATTGTTCCAAGGAAAAACAGTGGGGATTCGTGAAGCTTATAATCTATTCTGTGATGAACAAGAAGCAGCTGTATGGATGGTCAGCCAATTAGCACAAGGCAAATCCCATCCCCAAAAATTCGATCAGGCGACCCCTGTAGAATATATTGCTGTAAGAGCAGCAACTTTATCGTTTGCAATGAAACTTCTTGCGGAAAAAACGATTGTTCTAGAAACCGAATACTTAAAAGAGGAGAAAACAAATGAAAAATGATAAAATCGCGATTTTAGTAGATTCTGGTACGGACGTGCCAGAAGAATTGATAAAAAAATATGAGATGTACATGATTCCTTTGAAAATTATTTATAAAGATCAGGTATATACAGATAAAATAGATATTACACCTGAAGAAATCTATCAACGTTTGCCAGAGGAAATTCCAGGTACATCTTTGCCTGATGGTGAGTCGATCACAGAAATCTTTGAGCAAATCAAAAAAGATGGTTATGAAAAAGTACTTGCGGTAACGATTTCCAGCGGATTGAGCGGGACGTATAACGTGGTTCGTTTGATTGCAGAACAGCAAGAAGAACTAGAAGCGTATGTACTAGATACGAAAAATATCGGTATTGGTGCGGGTTTTTCTGCAATACAAGCAGCGAAATGGCTAGAAGACGGTGTCGAGTGGAATCAGCTGATCAGTAATTTGAATGAATTAGTCGAAAGAACAAAAGTTTTCTTTAATGTTGCGACATTGGAATATCTCCAAAAAGGTGGACGGATTGGTTTGGTTGCTTCTATTTTAGGAACCGCTTTAAAGCTTAACCCAATCATCTCCTGTAATGATGAAGGAATCTATTACACAGTAGGAAAAGCTAGAGGGCGTAAAAAAAGTTTGGATAAGACGGTTGCTTATGTCAAAGAAAAAATCGGCAATGCTAAGGTTTTTAACTTAGCCGTTGCCCACGGTGATGCGAAAGAAGAAGCGATTGAAATGGAAGCGAGGCTCAAAAGAGAGTTCCCGCAAGCAAACCAAATCTACTTTGGTCAAATTTCTCCGGCATTAGTAGTCCATACTGGTCCGGGATTATTAGGTGTCGGCGTCCAAGCTTTAGAAGGATAAATCAAAAAAAGGAAGACAATGAGGTGAAAATCAGTGTTTTCCTTTTTTTATTGAAGTTAGAACAAAAAAAGAAAGTATTTTGCACTCCCATGTTAATTTTCTCTTTTGTTTTATAGGCAAAGATGAAACAAAACCAGAAATACGGTATAATGAAAAGGTGTGACAATAATATATAAGAGGTGGCTCTTTATGAAAAAAGTTTTAGTTGTCGATGATGAGAAGCCGATTTCGGATATCGTCAAATTCAATTTAGCCAAAGAAGGCTATGATGTTTATACTGCATATGATGGGGAAGAAGCCTTGGAAAAAGTTGCTGAGTTAGAACCTGATTTGATTTTACTTGATTTGATGCTACCTAAAATGGACGGCTTAGAAGTGGCTCGTGAGGTACGCAAAACGTATGACATGCCAATCATTATGGTAACAGCCAAAGATTCTGAAATTGATAAAGTCCTAGGCTTAGAATTAGGCGCGGATGACTACGTGACTAAGCCATTTTCCAATCGAGAATTAGTGGCAAGGGTCAAAGCGAATCTTCGTCGTGGTGCCACGGCTACGAGGGAACCAGAAGATGCAGCTCCTGCGGAATTGACGATTGGTGATTTGACCATCCATCCAGAAGCTTACATGGTGACGAAACGAGGAGAAACAATCGAGTTGACACATCGTGAATTCGAACTACTCTTTTACTTGGCGAAGCACCTTGGGCAAGTGATGACAAGAGAACATTTATTACAAACGGTTTGGGGCTATGATTATTTTGGAGATGTACGAACAGTGGATGTAACTGTACGTCGGTTGCGCGAGAAGATCGAAGATAATCCAAGCCATCCAAATTATTTAGTGACACGTCGTGGTGTCGGTTACTATTTGCGTAACCCAGAACAGGAGTAATTGGATGAAAAGAAAAGTCCGCTTTTTTCGATCAGTCAATTTTAAGATCGCTATTACTTTTATTTTGATTTTATTGATCTCAATCGAAATTATTGGCGCCTATTTTATACGTGGATTGGAACGTTCCACGATCAATACATTTATTAAAGATATGAATCAAACGGTGGAATCATTAGCGACGACAATCAGTCCGGAATTAAATCGCAAAGATAACGTAGATGACGAAGAGGTAAATGCGAATATCAAGAGATTCATTGAAAACAGTGCGACTAGTGATATCATCGAAATACGGGTCGTTGACGAAAAAGGGATCATCCGAGGAACAACTGATGTCAATGAACAAAGCGCTGTGGGAAAGAAAAATGATTATGTCGATATCAATGATTTCACAACTAAACGGTATGTTGCTTTAGATAACGACGATAAACGGGTGAATATCAATGTTCAACCGATCCTGTCCCCGACCGGCGATGCCGTTATCGGGGCTCTTTACGTCAAAAGTAATATCGAACAAAAATATTCGGAGATCAATAATACAGCAGTCATTTTCTTTACTGCCTCACTGATTGCTGCGTTTATCTCAATGATCGTCTCCGTTTTAGTTGCTCGTTCGATTACTCAGCCAATCGGTGAAATGAGAGAACAAGCCATTCGAATCGCCAGAGGAGACTACAGCCGGAAAGTCAAAGTGCATGGACAAGATGAACTAGGGCAGTTGGCTGATACCTTCAATCAGTTAGCTGAACGTATCGAAGAAGCTCAAGATACAATGGAAGCTGAACGCAATCGGTTGGATAGCGTGCTGTCTCATATGACAGACGGCGTCATCGCGACAGACCGCAGGGGGAAAGTCATTACGATCAATGATATGGCTGTTTCCTTGCTAGATGTCAAGAATGAGGAAGCAATTGGACAATCGATTTTGACACTTTTGGATATCGAAGAAGAATATACCTTGCGGAAATTATTAGAAGATCCAAACGAAATGGTACTTGACCGTTCAACCAGTACATTGGAGAGCGATCAGATGATCTTACGAGTAGACTTTTCCATGATCCGTCGCGAATCAGGTTTTATCAGCGGATTAGTAGCTGTCTTGCATGATGTGACAGAACAAGAAAAAACAGAACGGGAACGCCGTGAATTCGTTTCTAATGTTTCCCATGAGCTTCGTACACCACTGACAAGCATGCGCAGTTATATCGAAGCATTGAGCGAAGGTGCATGGAAAGACGAAGAAGTAGCACCAAATTTTTTGAAAGTAACATTGGATGAAACAGATCGGATGATTCGAATGATCAATGATCTCCTGAATCTATCTCGCATGGATACAGGAAATACCCAGCTTCAATTAGAGTATGTCAATTTTAACGAGTTAGTGAATTTTGTTCTTGACCGTTTTGATATGATGGTGGGAAACCAAGAAAAAAATTATAAGATCCGTCGCGAATTCACACAAAGAGATCTTTGGGTCGAAGTAGATACAGATAAAATCATCCAAGTAGTCGATAATATCATGAATAACGCGATCAAGTATTCACCAGATGGGGGAACGATCACCTGTCGCTTATTAGAAACGCATAATAACGTGATTTTAAGTATTACCGACCAAGGATTGGGGATTCCTAAAAAAGATCTGAACCGAGTGTTCGAACGATTTTATCGAGTAGATAAAGCACGTGCTAGAGCACAAGGTGGGACAGGACTTGGATTAGCTATTTCTAGAGAAGTAATCAAGGCGCACCGAGGCGCGATTTGGGCAGAGAGCAAGGAAGGAAAAGGATCGACTTTTTATATCTCGCTGCCATACGAACCTTATGAGGAGGAATGGTGGGAATGAGAATTTCTGAAAAAGTCGTTCGCGTAGGACTTATTTTGATGGTTGCATTAAGTTTATATTTCTCTTATGCCATCTGGCTGAGTCCAGCAGGGAAAAGTTCGATCAGCGTCGATGAGACAAACACTCAAATGATCGAGTCTCAAAGCAATCGGAAAACTTCTGAAGTTTTTCTTCCGCTTCATGTCACGTGGCACCATTCGGGAACGATCCAAGAAACCAACAGTGAAAATCTCGTGTACCGATTGCAATTGATCATCGATAAAGCAAGATTCGGGAAACTTTCTGAAGTCGTTTCGGGAGATGAATCACAATTCGAACAAGTGAAAAACCTGACATCTGGTTTCGAGTTGGCCTATAATGCGCCTTTTTTGCTAAGAGAATATAAGGAAGCATTTGATTTAGATGTAGACGTCTCGAATTTGGCAAAAGAAAGCGAAAATATGTATTTTACTAGAATACAATTCGATCAAGAAAACAAAAAAATCCGATTTTTGAATTATTCGAACCACCTTGTATATGAAGCGAATATTTCGTTGAATTGGGAGGATATCAACAAAGAATTAACAGCAAACGACACGAAATGGACAGAAATGTCAACAGAACCGTCGACGATCGACACCCAATATGCTACGAAACATTCAATCAAGTTGAAAAAGTACAGCTATATCCTTTCGCAGCAACCCTATACACTTTTTAGAAATGCTTTTTTCCAGAAACCAGATAGCGTGAAGAATAATGATGAAAGCAATGAATTGATTTTTTACGGTGGGAATGAAACGATGTCTATCCATTCGGAAACGCAAGTAGTTGATTTTCGAGGAGAGCTGCCAGAGAAAAAAGAAAATGCTAGTGTATTTTCTGAAAGTTTTCCCTATATTAGCAAATTAGGCAGTTCTTTAGGGAATCTTAGATATTTTGACCGCAGTGACAATACCATCGATTACCGGATCTTCGTGGAAGGCTTCCCGGTTTTTGGGACGGACAGCAGAGGACAGATCGGTGTGGAAGTTGGCGGTGAAACGAACGGTTCGGTGCAAGTGAATATTCAAACCAGTTTGAATACGATTCAAGTACCGATACCTTCAGATGAAGAAGTAGAACTTGCAAGTACGAATGAAATCATCCAGCAGCTGGAAGCTAAGGGAGCAGATAGCAACAAGATTGGTTCAGTAATCGTTGGCTATACATGGCAAAATGTTAAAGAAACGAATCGCGTCGTTGATCTCTTACCTGAATGGTATGTGAAATATGAAGATAACTGGTATTCAGCTAACGACCTTCTGGAAAAATTACCTGGATTGGAGGCGAATTAATTGGATTTTAAAAAAATCGAATGGATATTTTTCGTCGCTTTTTTAGGGTTGAATGTGTTTTTATTCAGCAGTTATCATGATGCGGTATACCAAGAAAACAATGTTATTCGTTCTGATCAGACTGAATCCATCCAACAACGTCTGGCTAGTGACGATATCACTTATACGGGGAAGATTTCTTCTGAGAGCAAGCAAGGCTATTATCTTAGCGCGGAACAGACCAATCTTAGCACTTCATTAGCAAATTATCGCAAGGCTGGTAAAAGCGGATTGTTGGAAAGTGGCGTGTTTTTAGACGGCGATGTTTTGACAAAATCCTTATCCAGCTCAGAATCTGAAAAGAACGTGATTGATCCAGATAAGATCAGCAGTTCTTTGGAAGATTTTTTAGCTAACAAAGACAATATTTTGTTCGGTAATGAGTATGTGTATACGAAAAACTTTTCTCATTTAGAAGAAGAACCACTAGAAATCCAAGCAAGCCAAGAGTATGAAGGTATTCCGTTCAATGATGATACAGCAAAAATCGTTCTTTCTTTAGAAAAAAACGATAACGATTATAGTATCACGAAATACATGCAGACGCATTTATCTGATATCGAGCAGCTGCGTGAAAAGACGGAACTGTATACAGAAGAGGAAGCAATCAATACATTGTACATCAATAACAAAATACCAAGAGGATCAAAAATCTTATGGCGTCAACTAGCTTATTCCTGTATTCTGAAAGTCCGGGAAAAAAATGTGTATGTTCCTGTTTGGCATGTAGCGATCGAAACAAGTGATAAAGTGGTTCAAATCGAGAGTGTCAACGCTTTCAGCAATACGATCGTGACAAACAACACTGTACCAAAAGTGGAAGATCAATAAAAAAGCGAGTATAATGAAAAAAGTTTACAAAGTAAGAAGGGAAGTAGGAGTCAAATGGCTGAAGAAAAACCAGCTTTTAAAATCAGTATCCTAGCAAGTGGAAGTTCGGGTAATTCACTTTATATCGAAAGTGAAAAAAAACGGCTTTTGGTCGATGCAGGACTTAGCGGTAAAAAAATCACTTCCTTGATGGCTCAAATTGATCGGACACCGGACCAATTAGATGGAATACTTGTGACGCATGAACATCGAGACCATATACATGGTGTGGGTGTCTTGGCTCGTAAGTATCATTTGGATGTTTTTGCCAATCAGCAGACTTGGGAAGCGATGGAGCCGCTGATTGGGAATGTACCAGTGGAACAAAAACATCTATTTGAGATGGGAAAAGTAAGAACATTCGGCGATATCGATATTGAGAGTTTCGGCGTCTCCCATGACGCAGCAGCTCCGCAATTTTATCGTTTCCATAAAGAAAACCGTTCATTCGTCATGTTGACGGATACCGGATACTGCAGTGATTACATGCGAGGTGTCATTGAAAATGCCGATGGTTATTTGATGGAAAGTAACCATGATCTTGAGATGTTACGCATGGGACCCTATCCGTGGAATCTAAAACAGCGTATTTTAGGAGATAGAGGGCATCTTTCCAACGAAGATGGTGCACTTGTCATGACTGATGTGATCGGTAATCGGACCAAACGGATCTATCTTGGTCATCTTAGCAAGGAAAACAATATGAAAGAACTTGCTCATTTAACGATGGAAAATGTTTTGAAAGAAAAAGATTTTGGCGTTGGACATGATTTTGAAATCTATGACACAGATCCAGATGAAGCAACTGAGCTATTTTCAATTTAAATAGTTCAGTCAATAAAAAAATAAAAACAGAAGATAAAATCAATTAGTGTTGGTTTTATCTTCTGTTTTTATTTTTCAGAACATTGACAAAACAACCGTGTTATCGGCTGACTACACTGATATGCTGTTTTTCATGTTGTTTATCCAGTATCTCATCTACTAATGCAATCGCGTAATCTGCCATGCTGATCGTACTGTCGCCAGCAGCGTTTCTTTGTAGATAATCATCACTTAATAAATAAGTGCCTGTACGCTTGCCGTGTGGATCAAATAAAGAAGCTGGACTGATATAAGTCCACTGTAGATTTTTAGATTGTTTCAATTTTAGCAATCCTTCGTACATATTGAAAGCTGTTGGATAGAAGGGTGCATTTTTAGGTACTTGGTCAATCATACGAGTCGTCTTTTCTGTATCCAAGAATAACGAAGAGGCACCCCCAACGACGATTAAGCGTGTATCGGTTCCTTCAAGTATCTCAATCAAATGGGACAAAGAAGTTTGATGCATTTCTTCTTTTCCTTTAGGAGCGTTGAAAGCATCAACGACAACATCAAAAGATACAAGGTCAGTAGCTGTCAACTCAAATAAATCCTTTTGTATAAACGGAACATCTGATGGTAATTTTTCTGGATGACGCACGATTGCCGTCACATCTAACTCTCTGGACAATGCTTCGTCTAAAATAAATGAACCTGCATGACCAGTAGCGCCAATGATTGCGATTTTCATAAAAAACCTCCTTTTTTATTCCTGTCCATTGTAAGCAGTTACTGGATATTCGTCAAAGAATCCGTTTTTTGAAAAGCTTAGTGCGCATTCCTTTCATGGTTCGTGTTCATTAGGTATAGTTAAATTAAGAAAACTAGTTAATCAAATAGAAGATGAAGGAGATAAGAAATGAAAGAGTGGTTAGATCGTGCCTTTTTACCAATGATAACATCTGTTGTGAATCTTAGACCCTTAACTGCTTTGCGTAATGGAATGACTTATACGATCCCGATAATTATAGCTGGCTCGCTGTTTTTCTTATTTGCTCATTTTCCTGTAGATTACATCGCTCAGTGGATAGACAAAACAGGATTTTCTATGTATTTTACACAAGTATACCAGGCTACGTTTGACGTGATAGCCTTTTGGATCGTTTTTGCTATTGCGTATGCTTATGCAAAAGAAGAAAACATCGATCGCTTGCCAGTCGGCATGACAGCCTTGTCTGCTTACCTACTACTTATTCAGCCACTTAATGTTCAGGGAGAGATAGATAATATCTGGACAGGCGGTGAAGGGATACTAGGAGCAGTTGCAACCGGGCTCCTCATCGGATGGGGCTATGCACGTTTAGCAAGATTTGCGAAAGGGTGGAGGCAAAGAGGGAAGATTCCTGAAAATGTTTGGCAGTCTTTTACTTCATTGATTCCAATACTTGCTATAGTCATTTTTACGCTTATAGGTTCAGCTGTTTTTCAACAGTTGTTCGGGATGACTGTTATTCAAGGAATATGGACGTACGTCCAGCTTCCGATCCAATCGTTGATAGACACGTTATTCGGTGTGCTTTTATTAGGTTTTTTTGTCCCGTTTTTATGGCTATTTGGTCTTCATGGATCTGCGATGGTCAATGGGTTGGTTAGTCCGATCTTACAAGCAAACTCATTAGCAAATGCAGAAATCTTAGCCTCTGGAAAAGAATTGACTGTGGCAAATGGCGGGCATATCGTTACTCAGCAATTTCTTGATCAATTCATGACTGTTACCGGAGCAGGTTTGACGTTAGGGGCTGTATTTTTTATGATGTTTTTTGCGAAATCGAGGAAATACCGAGAATTAGGAAAACTTTCTCTTTTACCAGCCTTTTTCAATATCAATGAATCGATTATTTTTTCCACACCGATTGTGATGAACCCGATGATGGCTGTTCCTTTTATTTTCGCGCCGATCCTCTCAGGATTGATTACCTATTCCGCTTTATATTTTGGATTTGTTCCTTTATTTACAGCGGTCCAAGTTCCTTGGACAACACCGCCGATCCTCTCGGGTTTTTTAGTAGGCGGAGTGCCTGCAGCGATTTTACAAGGTATCGTGCTGGCAATTAGTTTTTTTATTTATTTCCCATTTTTGAAAAAAATAGATTCTGCAAACTTCAAAAAGGAAAGACAGACAAAAAATGCTGGAACAGCAGAAAAGATCATCGACTAAAAAAACAAAAATACTCCTGTCGCTTTAGATTGGAAAAATCACCAATCTAGGATGACAGGAGTATTTCTAATCATGTTTATACCAGTCCTTTTTGGACAGCTAATTGAACAAGAACAACTAATGTGTTCATTCCTACGTGTGTGATCATTGATGTCCAGATCCGACCAGTAGCTTTGTACTCTAGGCTGAAGAAGAAACCTAAGAAAAAGTAAATCAGCAAATGACCATCATTATGAGCAAACGCAAACAGCAAAGAGCTGATCACTGCCCCGACCCAAAAATTTGAATACCGGCTGATGATCCCCAGTATGCTGCGGCGGAATACGAACTCTTCCATGATGGGGCCTGCAATAGTTGTCGCCAAAATAAAAGCAGGTGCTTCCATGATCATCTGGATGATATTTTGTGTATTCTCAGAAGGGGTTGCTTCGCCAAACAATACAGATTCCAGCATGACAGCGATGCTTTGCAGAAGCAATGCGACAAAGATCCCAACTAATCCATAAATAACGATCTTTGGAACAGAAGCTTTTTTTACTGCTGATTCGATCGCTAAAGGCTCACGTTGCTTAAAATAAAAAATAGCTAGGACAACCGCGCCCAATATATACATGACTGCAGTTGCTGTGATCAATTCAGACGTAGATTTTACAAGTCCTATCGAAGCGAGGATCAAGGGTGAGATAAAAATTAAACCATAGCAAAAAATGCTGAGGAAACTATATTTTTTTAAAGACATGTAATTCCTCCTTTTAAGGGATAACAAGCATGCAAGGCAAGCTTTTATCGATTGATTTCAATTATATCATAATTTCAATAAGCAACTGTCAGAATAAAATTTCTTTTCTTTGATTTAAAAGCTTGCAAAAAAGAGGGAGAATGAGTATTATTAAAAATGTAGGTTAGCACTCGAAGGTTAAGAGTGCTAACAAATTAAAAAAAGAGTTATCGGAGGGATTTATCGTGTTAAAACCATTAGGTGATCGCGTCATTATCGAAGTCGCAAAAGAAGAAGAAAAAACTGTCGGAGGAATCGTTTTAGCTTCTGCAGCTAAAGAGAAACCCCAAACTGGGACAGTTGTTGCAGTCGGTGAGGGCCGTTTGTTGGAAAACGGTGAAAAAGTTCCTGCCGCTGTGAAAGCAGGCGACCAAGTTATGTTCGAAAAATACGCCGGTACAGAAGTAAAATACGAAGGAAAAGAATATCTGATCGTCGCAGGAAAAGATATCATGGCGATTGTTGAGTAAATTTTGAAGATAGAAAAAATAATCAAAAATAATCGATGAGGTGAATCAATCATGGCAAAAGAATTGAAATTTGCAGAAGACGCACGCGCAGCTATGTTACGCGGGGTAGATAAATTAGCAGATACAGTGAAAGTAACATTAGGACCTAAAGGCCGAAATGTCGTACTAGAAAAATCTTACGGCTCTCCATTGATCACAAATGATGGTGTGACGATCGCAAAAGAAATCGAGTTAGAAGATCATTTTGAAAACATGGGTGCAAAACTTGTATCAGAAGTAGCATCAAAAACAAATGATATTGCCGGTGACGGAACAACGACAGCAACTGTTTTGACACAAGCAATCGTTCGCGAAGGTTTAAAAAACGTAACTGCAGGTGCTAATCCTCTAGGCATTCGCCGCGGGATCGAATTGGCAACAAAAGCCGCAGTGGAAGAGTTGCATAATATCTCAACTGTTGTTGATTCAAAAGAAGCCATTGCACAAGTAGCAGCTGTTTCTTCAGGTTCTGATAAAGTTGGACATTTGATTGCTGATGCAATGGAAAAAGTTGGAAACGACGGTGTCATCACAATTGAAGAATCAAAAGGAATCGAAACAGAACTAGATGTTGTAGAAGGTATGCAATTTGATCGTGGTTACTTATCACAATATATGGTAACAGATAACGACAAAATGGAAGCTGTTCTAGAAAACCCATATATCTTGATTACAGACAAAAAAATCTCTAACATCCAAGACATTCTGCCATTGTTAGAACAAATCTTGCAACAATCACGTCCATTATTGATCATTGCTGACGATGTAGATGGCGAAGCATTACCAACGCTTGTTTTGAACAAAATCCGCGGAACATTCAATGTAGTAGCTGTAAAAGCTCCTGGCTTCGGTGATCGTCGTAAAGCAATGCTTGAAGATATCGCTATTTTGACAGGTGGTACAGTAATTACTGACGATCTAGGTCTAGAATTAAAAGATGCAACAATCGAAAACTTAGGAAATGCGTCTAAAGTCGTTGTAGATAAAGACAATACAACGATCGTAGAAGGTTCAGGAGAAAAAGAAGCCATCGAAGCGCGTGTGCAATTAATCAAAAACCAAATTGCTGAAACAACTTCTGATTTTGACCGCGAAAAATTACAAGAACGCTTAGCTAAATTAGCAGGCGGTGTAGCTGTTGTTAAAGTCGGTGCAGCTACTGAAACAGAATTGAAAGAATTGAAATTACGCATTGAAGATGCATTGAATGCTACACGTGCCGCAGTAGAAGAAGGAATGGTCTCAGGTGGTGGTACAGCTCTAGTGAACGTTATCAGCAAAGTTTCTGCTGTAGAAGCAGAAGGAGACGTGGCAACAGGTATCAAGATTGTTGTTCGTGCCTTAGAAGAACCAATTCGTCAAATCGCTGAAAACGCTGGTTATGAAGGATCAGTGATTGTTGATAAATTGAAGAACGTAGAACTAGGTACTGGTTTCAACGCTGCTACTGGAGAATGGGTAAACATGGTTGAAGCAGGTATCGTAGACCCAACTAAAGTAACACGTTCTGCCTTGCAAAATGCCGCTTCCGTTTCTGCCTTGTTATTAACAACAGAAGCAGTCGTTGCAGATAAACCAGAACCAGCAGCACCAGCAGCTCCTGCAATGGATCCATCAATGATGGGCGGTATGATGTAGTAATTAAGAAAGAACCCTATTTTAACAGGGTTCTTTCTTCTTTTTTTGTTTTATTTTAAGTAAAAGGGGCAAAGAAGGGGCAGAAAAATCAAAGGCTATTTAGTTTATCAATTACTTGTTGTTTGGCTCTTTTTGTTACATGGTTATAAATAGACAGAGTTGTGTTTGCATCAGAATGCCCTACACGCTCCATAATGGCTTTAAGAGGTACGCCTAATTCAGATAATAGTGAAACGTGGCTATGTCTGAATATATGTGAGGATAGACTTTTTTCTAATTCCAACTCTTCCTCTACTTTATGGAGTATAGCGTTAAATGAGTGCAGCGTAAGCGGGGTGCCACTTGTAGATATAAATATATATTGATCGGGATCTGTGGGTCTACCTGCAAGAATATTGTCAGCTATCACACTTTCAATCAATTCTTTTGCACGATTGGGTAATTGCACTTCACGTTGCGAATAAGTATTTTTTGGAGTTGTTTTTATAGCATTATCCATTTTCATAGATGTGTAATCTAAGGTCCCATTAATGGAAATTTTCCCATCCTCATAGTCCTTCATTTGCAAAGCTAGCAATTCCCCATATCTCAAACCAGTTAAATATAGAAACTCAGCTATTCTGCCGTGTAGTTTTCTGCGAGGATTGGAGTATAGCTGTTTCAGTATTTGATCAATTTCTTCTTTCTCCAGATATTTTTTATTCATAGAAAGCCTTCTTTTTTCTTCTTCCACTTTTTTAGGATGGATTTTAACTGCTAGCGCAGGGTTTCTTTGAATGTATTTTCTATCGATTGCATAGTTTAGCATAACAGATAGAGTTGTTTTTGTTTGTTTTGTGTAGTTCAGTGAGAGGTCACCAAACGTATACATATCTTCAATTATCTTATTAATGAGTGTCTCATCAATGTTTCTAACGATCGTATCATCGCTTATGTGCTTAGAAACATGTTTCATCATCATTGGAACCTTCAAATAGCTAGTACGTTTAACATGCTGCTTATAATATTCATACCATTCTTTATACAGCTTACCAAAAGTGATATCTGATTTATTGTAATCTTCGAGTGCTTCTTTAATTTTTTTATCTAGAATTTTCTAAGCTTTTTTCCACGCTTGTGGTGAATTACTTGTAAGTGTTGTAGATTTTTTCCGTGTTTTTTCTGTATAAGGATCTACATATCTTTCAATAAACTTGAATCGCCCATCTTTGGTTTGTTCAACCCACACTTTTAACATCTCCTATCATTTGCTATAATAGGCATAACAAATAGACCTATATAGGTTTGTTTTCTAAAAGCACGCTCTTACTCTGGACGGTGGGGCGTGTTTTTTTAGTGTGCTTCAAAATCTTTATTTAATATTCTATTTAAAATCACATTGAACTCTGTCGCGTCAAAATCACGCAGTAATATAATTTTTCCGGATTCTCTATACAGGTGTGTTCCATCTGAGAAGGCCTTTATACCAACTATATTAGAAAGGTTAATAACTTTCATTCCATTCTCGTTAACAAAAATTATTCTTTTATTAGTCAAAAATGGTACCCCAATAAATACATCGTTCCATTCTGTTACTTTGTTCGAATTATGTTTAATTGATCCCATTCTATAATTCAAGCCTTTAGCAATTCTAATATTAGAAGATAAGCCTGAATAATTAGTTCGAACCGTTCTAGTTTTCTGCTCTTGCCATTTGACTCTCTGTTTAGGCGTATAGTAACAAAATTCATTAGATTTTAGATTGACCCCATCAATTAATGCTGCTCTTTTGGATAAATCCTCTTTTTCAAGTTGCCTAATCATTCTATTTAGTTCTTCTTTTTGCTCTTTTTCTGCCAGTTCTTTTTCTTCTTTTTTTCTTTTTGCAATTGTTCCATCAAGGTATTCAACTGGTTTTAAACCCATAAAAATTAAAAAAATTCCAAGGGGTAAAAAAACAAGTGTGACAGGCAAAACAATGAATGACATTAGACAAGATAAAACTCCTATAATAAGTGCAAGATATTTGAGTATTGTCACAAAAAATTTTTTCAAAGATTTTCCTCCTTTGATATAATAGATTTCCCAATCTTAAAAGAGGTCAGGATAGTCCGTGTTGCGGCACGAGCTTTTTTTAATGTATTACTGAAAACGATTTCTTTAATAATTCTTGATGTATTCATACATATTGCCTTGCGTAAGAATATTTTTTCTTAAAATAGCATTGGCAGACAGCATAACAAGTGTATCTGAGCTTATTCTGAATAGAATAATATTCCATAAATTTTTCGAGATTAAACTGAGATTCATCAGTCAGTTCGTTCTCAATATAGATATTTAATAGAATTAGAATAGCTACTTTATCTGCTTCTGTCTCAAATTTTGAGTGAAAAGTTGTAGAAGTATCGTACAAAACTGAAAATTCAAAATGAGAGGCGCTGAAATGTGCAAGTTCATGAGATAAATGAAAGGCTTCTGCAGTTTCACCGTATAGATTTTCATTCAAAAAAATGATTCTGGGTTTTGGATAGTAGAAACCAGGCTCTTTCATTTCCATATAAACTACTTTCAAATTGTATTCGCTCAACATTTCTTTCAATTTCAAATACATACAAATCATCACTCCAACTATTCGTTTTCTTCTAAAGCTTTAGCAATTGCAATCGCTTTACGCATTGTCTCCTTAGATATTTCTTTTCCGTCAAAAGAAAATACAGTATCGTTTTCTGATAAATCCACATGTTTAGGGGTTTCTTTTTCTTCGCGCCCCAGAAGATAGTCTACAGAGACATCGAAATAGTCAGCAATTTCAGTAAGCTTTTCAGCGGATGGTTGTTTTCCACTTTTTAAACTATAGAAATAGTTTTCGCTGTATCCTAAATCAATTGTTACTTGTTTCATTGTTTTTGAATGTTTTTTTGCAAGAAATTTTATCCGCTCAAATACTGTCATACCAGCATTCTCCTTTTTTCTTTACAAAAAACCAATAAAAAAGTGTAGTTTTTCGTTGACATAAACAACACTATAGTATATATTGGTTTTGTAAGTTAATTGGATAGAAAAAAAGCAAAGTAAAAACACACCTTATAGCATTAAGTTTGGCGACCGAGTGCGATAAAAAGGCTTGTTATATGCTTATTTAACTATGACTATATACTACACTATAGTATAGTTTGCAGTCAACTAAAAATATACTTTTCTATCCAATTTTCTTTCTAAATAAAAAGAAAGGAAGTGTGTGAAGTGAGTAATATCGATAATGGGCGGGAAGCCATCAAAGAATTTATGAAAGCAAATAATATTTCAGAATACGATTTGGCCACTGCATATGGTAGATCGAGAACTTGGATTCAGCGTGTTTTAAGTGGAAAAGATAAAGGTCCAGCTGTTAACGCCTTTATTCTGGAAGTTATTCGCGATCATAAAATTCGATAGGAGGGGGAACAAAAATGAAAGAACTAATCAAAGTAACAACAAACGAGAACAACGAACAGTTAGTAAGCGGTAGAGAGCTGCATGAATTTTTGGAGGTGGCAACAGAATACAAAAAATGGTTTAGCCGTATGGCAGAATATGGTTTTGTTGAAAATATAGATTTCGTAAGGGTGACCCAAAAATGTCCGACCCCTGGAGGAATTCAGAATATTACCGACCACGCAATGAAATTGGACATGGCAAAAGAAATCTCAATGATCCAACGAACAGAAAAAGGTAAACAAGCGCGTCAATATTTTCTTCAAGTGGAAAAAGCGTGGAATAGCGAAGAAATGATCTTAATGCGAAGTCGGCAAATCCTCGAAAGAAAGGTAGAGACGTTACAACTTGAAAATGAAGAAATGAAGCCCAAAGCATTATTTGCTGATTCAGTTAGTGCGAGTCACACGAGTATTTTAGTTGGTGAATTAGCAAAACTCATAAAGCAAAACGGTGTTGATATTGGTTCTAAACGACTGTTTAGTTGGCTACGTGAAAAGGAATATTTAATCAAACGTAAAGGAACTGATTGGAATATGCCAACTCAAAAAGCGATGGATCTAGGACTATTTGAAATAAAAGAGACAACAATTTCTCATTCTGATGGTCATATTTCTATTAATAAAACTCCAAAAGTCACAGGCAAAGGACAAGTATATTTTGTTAATAAATTTTTAGGAGGGGTAATAAGTGAAAAAACCAACACTTTCAGAGTTGATAGAAGCTGCTGAGAAGGCAGTAAAACCAGACGACTGGTACCGACAAAGTTTAATCTTGGAGAAGTTCCACGGCATGTCAAAAACTACTTTAGTTGAATACTGCAAGGAAATGGAAACAATTCCTGAATTTTCAGAAGGAATTGTTCGTCCAGGACATTCAACCACATTTATTCATTACCATACTTTTATTTGGTTTTTAAAATGGAAAGACGCAAATAAATATCGTGTAAAAATATTATCTCCTTCAGATGTTTTGAAGGAAGCAAGTTGATTATTTTCAGAGTAAAAAGTAAACAAAAATATTAGGAGGAAAATTTGATGAAGATTACAGTACCAGATGAATTGATAGCAGATGAGTTGACAGAACAAATAGTAAGAAAGGTTTTAGATGCACTTGATGAACGACTGAAGGTAATGAACAAGTCAGTGGAGCTTCCTCCGTATCCAAACAAATCAGAGGTGAAAAAAATTTTAGGCATTGGTGATGACAAATTAGCACATTGGATAAACCTAGGCTTAAAAACACAGCAGTGGAGTAAGTTAGACATCAGAATTGAACGATCAGAACTCCAAAGATTTTTGAAAGAAAACTTTGAGTTCTAAAGGCAAAGGAGAATGATTTTATGTCCTACACATTGCAACAAGAACATCAAATTCTCCGTTTGATTAAACAACGCAGGAAACAATTACAAGATGATCGTGAAGCGCTTAGAAAAGCCGATGAGCTATCAGATAGACAAGCTGAACTAATCGCTTCTGAACTTGAGGATTTGAGAATGCTAGAAATAAAAAATAGGGAGATTAGATTATGAAGAAGACAGACACACTTTTTATAGGATTCATCCTAGGGCTATTAGTGATAGTAGCACACCAAAGTATTATCGGGGGAAGTTTGTTCGCAGCATTGATGGTTTTAATCAATCTGCTTGATTCAAAAGAAAGGAGCAACTATGGCACGAGAAGAAGCGCTAGAAATCGGTAAAGTGATTGCTGATAATTGGTGGACCAATAACCGTCCTATTATTTTAAGCAAGCAGCATATTGATAAGCAAAAAGCTTGGCAACAAATAAAAAAGTGACTCAGCCGGCAAGCATAGAGTCACAAAACAAAATATATCTAAGGAGAATTTTAGCATATGAATAAAGAACTTTCCACTTTAGATCAATATTTGACTGATTCTGAATGGGGCAAGTCGAATATCAAGGAAACAAATAATCGAAAAATCAGACGAAATCTTTTGACAAATGAAGAACTAGCATGTGATCAAGATGACTTGGGAAATTTTATGAGTATTTGGGATCATGTCTATCTTATCCATTTATCGAAGCAGTCCAGAAAACCTGAATACATTTATGTCATCGAAGATGGCATGATTGACGCGCTAGAAGAGTACGACAGAGATAACTTGATTGATATCTCTTATTACGGACCAGGTAAGAAATACATTGCTGAAATGGAGGCAGAATTTGATGAGTGAAATCAAAGGGACAACGAACTTTGAAAAACTTTTTAGTCGTAAGTTAAATAAAATTCTCAAGAAAAAAGGAAATTTTGATTATTTATCTTGGGCTCACGCGTGGGAGATTATGAAAAAGAATGATCCACAGGCAACGGTAACTATTAATGAGTACAAACACTACAGGGTTGTTTCTGGAACTCATCAAGACTTTCTTGTTGAGGAATATAAACCTTTTCTTATGGATGAAACTGGGACTTATGTATCTGTCTCAGTAACGGTTAAAGGACACACGGAAACCGAGTTATTTCCTGTTTTAGATTATCGAAACCAACCAGTTGTTAAACCAAATGCTATGCAAATCAATAACTCATTGAAGCGATGCTTTGTGAAAGCATTGGCTCTACACGGACTGGGATTATATGTATTTCAAGGGGAAGATATTCCAACACCACCTAGAATCGATACAAAGAAATTAAACATGCTAGAGACGATTCTAGAAGCTTTCAATGAGCAGATGGGTAAAGATATGACCAAAACCTTAATCGAATATGTTAATGAGCAGACAGATAAATTAGGGCTCTTAGCTGATAACGTTGAAACTATTGAACAGTTAAGCTATGAGCAATGTGCCTTGATGGAGCGAGCGATAGCAGCTAAGAGAAAAGAATTAGATAAGAAGTGATATGAGTGTTTAAACCATTAATCGATTCATATTCCGCGGTTCTGAAAAAGTTCAAAGGAAAAGACATAGGTGCAACGATCAATGAAGAAGTGAACATTGAACGTTTGAAGACTATGTACGACGGATATGATGGCGATCGAGTCATTGAAATTCGTTTTATTGATCCTAGACGTTTCACTGTACAGCAACGAAACTTCATCTATGCACTCATAGGCGATATTTTCATCGATACAGGCATGCCAACGGACTTCTGGAAGGAATTCTTTTACTTCCGCTTTGAAGGTGTCACAGGGCGCAAAATAAGCCTCAAAGATGAATCGAATACGACTGTGAGTGATGCTAATGTCTTAGCAAATATCATTTTAGATTTCATATTTGAACATCATATTCCTTTCAAAGAAGGCTATGAGATTTTACCAGCGAATCAAGAGTATTACTTCTACAAATGCATCACAAAAAGAGTCTGCTGCATCTGTGGCAAAACAGGAGCTGATATCGATCACTTTGACAAAGCGCTAGGAAGACGAAAGCGCAAAGAAGTTGATCATTCAGAGTACACATTTGCAGCACTCTGCAGAATCCATCACACAGAGAAGCACAAAATAGGTGTGATCAATTTTAAAAATAAATACCAGATTAAGGGCATTAAGTTAAACCAAGAAACAATCAAAAAGTTAAATATTGGAGGGTGAGAAATGGCAGAGCATCGAAGTTATTACGCGATTATACCAGCCAATGTAAGGTACGACCAAAGACTTAAGCCGAATACTAAGTTGTTATACGGAGAAATAACCGCCTTGTGCAACGAGAGAGGTTTTTGTTGGGCAGGTAACGAGTACTTTGCTGATTTATATGGTGTGAATAAGGAGACTATATCTAGATGGGTAAGTGATTTGATTAAGTTTGGATACTTGAATCGGGAAATAATTTACAAAGAGGGTACCAATCAAATAATCAATAGGTACCTACGAATTAATCAATACCCTATTGACGAAAAACGCAATACCCCTATTGACGAAAAAGTCAAAGATAATAATACATCTATTAATAATACATTTAATAATACAAAAGAATATATAAGAGAGTTACCGCCTTCGAAAAAATCGAAGGCTAAGCCCATCCGTCATAAATACGGAGAGTATAAAAATGTTCTTTTGTCAGATGAGCAGATGGAGAAACTCAAAACAGAATTCCCTAATGATTACCAAGAGCGAATCGAACGACTGTCAGAGTATTGTGAATCATCTGGTAAGACTTATAAAAACTATTTGGCAACTATTCGAAGTTGGGCAAGGAAAGAAAAAAGTGAACCTAAGAACGCAAGCAGTGGATACAAGCGCACAGGAAGACGAGAGAAGCTTCCAGAATGGGCAATCGACCAAGAAGCCTATCAAAAGAAAAAAACGCTAGAACGAGCTAATAGACAATCAAAAGCACCATTCTAAGAGGTGGAAAATTGAAAATCGATTATCTAGAACTGATCAATGAAATAGCAAGTTACAAAACTGGTGAGGAAATAGAGATTCTGAGAGACGTTTATGAACAACTTGATGAAGCTGGAATCGAACGAATTAAGAATGATCGTTCAAGTTGGAGTAAACTCAGATACTATTTCGCACTTTATATCGATGCAACACAATTAAGAAATTTAGCTTATACAAAATTACTATTTGTTGATTGCGTTAAAGGATTGCAAAAACATCTTAGTGAACTTGAGCAGGTGTAATCAGATGGATCTAAAAACATTTACAGCACAGATCGAACTAATGCATCAAGAAGCTTTAAGACAAAGCGCCTCGTACGAAGACAAGTGGCTCAACACGTTTCATGGTGGACGTGAGAGCGCACTTGATCAAGTACTCAAATTATTGAAAGGGGAACGTCGGGATGGATAAGAAAGCGGCAATGCAGCGAATTATCGAATTGACTTATTCAGAAGATTGGCAAAATGACAAAGAAGCTGCTTCGGAAGTGATGAGACTTGGAAGAGAGATGTGGGCAGACAAGAGCAACAAGCCAAGACCGCGAAAAATCGCAATCTGGCATGGCGACAAAATTCTAGTCACAGGAACTGCCCAGCAGTTAGCAACTCTCACAGGATTGCAGGAGAAAATCGTGAGAAAGAGAGCTAGGTGTGGATACACAGACGTTAAGAAGAGAACGTTTAGGTACGTGGAGGAATCATCATGACAACAGAAGAAGTGATTCAAATGC